>NZ_JBIWJF010000039.1:0-60280 GCF_044764985.1 Kitasatospora sp. NPDC093550 | reverse complement strand
CAGGGGGGACCCTGTGGGAGAGTAGGACGCCGCCGAACAATCATTCACGAAGAACCCCCATCCGGTCACCGGATGGGGGTTCTTCGCATTTCCGGGCCTTTCCGCTCCCGCGTCGACGTATCGTCAGTACATGGACGATCAGACAGCGGTCATTGTGGAGCACGTGCTCCACCCCGGGCAGCGTGACGGCGCCCTGCGTGCTCTGGCGGAGGCCCAGGCGGTGGACGGCCGCGCCGCCGTGTCCGAGCAGGGCCGGCTGCGGCTGCGGGCCGCCGAGAGTCCGCGCCCGGGCGTGGTCCACCTGGTGGAGACCGAAGCGGATGTCGTGCTCGGGTACGGACAGCTCGAAGTGCCGCAGGGGCGGGCCGGCAATCCCGCCGCCGAGCTGGTGGTCGACCCGGCCGCCCGCGGTCGTGGCCTGGCCCGTCCGTTGGTGGACGCCGTCCTGGCGGAGGCCCACCGGGCGGGGCACGAGGCGGTGGACTTCTGGGTGCACGGCGGGCACCCGGCGGCCCGCCACCTGGCCGAGTCGTACGGGGCCGCGCTGGTCCGTGAGCTGCGGCAGATGCGCCGCACCGGTCGGCAGACCGAGGAGGTCGTCGTTCCGGAGGGAGTGGAGTTCCGCACCTTCCGCCCGGGGGAGGACGAGGCCGAGTGGTTGCGGCTGAACGCCCTGGCCTTCGCCCACCACCCGGAGCAGGGCGCCTGGACGCAGCGGGACCTGGCCGAGCGGATGGCCGAGCCGTGGTTCGACCCGGCCGGCTTCTTCCTCGCCACCCGCGCGGGGAAGGTGGTCGGCTTCCACTGGACGAAGGTGCACCCGGCGACCGCCGGGGAGCCGGAGCTCGGCGAGGTGTACGTGGTCGGGGTGGACCCGGCGGAGCAGGGCAGTGGCCTCGGCCGCGCGCTGACCGCGGTGGGCCTGCGCCACCTGACCGGCACCGGCCCGGGCGAGCGCGGACTGGAGACCGTTCTTCTCTACGTCGACGCCGACAATCCGGCCGCTGTCCGGGTATATGAACGACTGGGATTCACCGTTCACGAGGTGGACCTCATGTACCGAGCCCGGTACCGGGAGAAGCGGTCGGCCTGACCGGGACGCCCGGAGACCGGCCTGGAGCCCGGCCCGGAGCGGTGAGGGCGGTGACGGGCGAGGGCCGCTACGGCGGCGGCCCTTGCCCCGACCGACTCAGCTTTCCTCCTGGCCATGCGGTGTTTACCGTGGATTCAATTGCTGCCGCGAAGATCACAGGATGAAGTCCGTAGTGTCTCGCTCGTGCAGAGTCGACCGCCACGCACCGGTCGGTCCTGTACGGACCGCGCCCGGGGGACGGGCGCTGTTCCCGGAACCTCCCGGGGCGAGGGCGACGGCCCGCAGAGCCATTCGCGTCCGGACGCCGTCCTGCTGCTGGAGGAGCTGGAGCCCATGAGCATCCCCCGCCCCGTCTCTGCCCCGCTGTCGCCGACGGCCCGGATGTCCAGTGCGCTGGGGGTCCCGCCGGAGTTGCCGACCGCGGACGAGCAGGAGTTCGAAGCGCTGCCGCAGGGCCGCTTCCTCGACCGCGAGCGCAGTTGGCTGGCGTTCAACGAGCGCGTCCTGGAGCTCGCCGAGGACCCGGGGATCCCGCTGCTGGAGCGGGCCAAGTTCCTGGCGATCTTCGCCAGCAACCTGGACGAGTTCTTCATGGTCCGGGTGGCCGGCCTCAAGCGCAGGATCGCCACCGGCGTCGCCCAGCGGAGTGCGTCCGGCCTCCAGCCGCGCGAAGTGCTGGACCTGATCTGGACCCGCTCGCGCGAGCTGATGGCCCGGCACGCCGCGGCCTTCCAGCAGGAGGTGCTGCCGGACCTCGCCACCGAGGGCATCGAGGTGGTGCGCTGGTCGGAGCTGGCCGAGAAGGAGCAGGCCCGGCTGCACACCCTGTTCCGGCAGAAGATCTTCCCGGTGCTGACCCCGCTGGCGGTCGACCCGGCGCACCCCTTCCCGTACATATCGGGGCTCTCGCTCAACCTGGCCGTCGTGGTGCGCAACCCGGTCTCCGGGCACAAGCACTTCGCCCGGGTGAAGGTGCCGCAGTCGCTGGCCCGCTTCCTGGAGGCCTCGCCCCAGCGGTACGTCCCGCTGGAGGACGTGATGGGCGCGCACCTGGAGGAGCTCTTCCCGGGGATGGAGGTGCTGGCCCACCACGCCTTCCGCGTCACCCGCAACGAGGACCTGGAGGTGGAGGAGGACGACACCGAGAACATCCTCAAGGCCCTGGAGAAGGAGCTGATGCGGCGGCGCTTCGGCCCGCCGGTCCGGCTGGAGGTCGAGGAGTCGATCGACCCCTACATCCTGGACCTGCTGGTGCGGGAGCTGAACATCACCGAGGCGGAGGTCTTCCCGCTGCCCGGGCCGCTGGACCTGACCGGGCTGTTCGGGATCGCCGAGCTGGACCGCCCGGAGCTCAAGTACCCGAAGTTCGTGGCGGGCACGGCCCGCGGCCTGACCGACGTCGAGTCGGCCTCCCAGCCGGACATCTTCGCGGCGATGCGCGAGCGCGACGTCCTGCTGCACCACCCGTACGACAGCTTCTCGACCTCGGTGCAGGCCTTCCTGGAGCAGGCCGCCGCCGACCCGGACGTGCTGGCGATCAAGCAGACCCTGTACCGGACCTCCGGCGACTCGCCGATCGTGGACGCGCTGATCGACGCGGCCGAGTCCGGCAAGCAGGTGCTGGTGCTGGTCGAGATCAAGGCGCGCTTCGACGAGCAGGCCAACATCAAGTGGGCCCGCAAGCTGGAGGAGGCGGGCTGCCACGTGGTCTACGGCCTGGTCGGCCTGAAGACGCACTGCAAGCTGTCGCTGGTGGTCCGCCAGGAGGGCGACACCCTGCGCCGCTACTCCCACGTCGGCACCGGGAACTACCACCCGAAGACGGCCCGGCTGTACGAGGACCTCGGCCTGCTCACCTCCGACCCGCAGGTCGGCGCCGACCTGTCGGACCTCTTCAACCGGCTCTCCGGCTACTCGCGCCGCGAGTCCTACCGGCGCCTGCTGACCGCCCCGCGCGGCCTGCGGGACGGGCTGGTGTCGCGGATCCACAACGAGATCGCCCACCACAAGGCGGGCCGTCCGGCGTTCGTGAAGCTCAAGGTCAACTCGATCGTCGACGAGGCCGTGATCGACGCGCTGTACCGGGCCTCGCAGGCCGGGGTGCCGGTGGACGTCTGGGTGCGCGGGATCTGCGCGATCCGCCCCGGCGTGCCCGGGCTGAGCGAGAACATCCGGGTGCGCAGCATCCTGGGCCGGTTCCTGGAGCACTCCCGGATCTTCGTGTTCGGCAACAACGGCGATCCGGAGGTGTGGATCGGCAGCGCCGACATGATGCACCGCAACCTGGACCGCCGGATCGAGGCGCTGCTGCGGATCACCGATCCGGCGCACCGCGCCGAGCTGTCCGGACTGATCGACCTCGGGGTGTCGGACGAGACCGAGTCCTGGCACCTGGGGCCGGACGGCACCTGGACCCGCCACTCGCGGGACGCCGAGGACCGGAAGCTGCGGCACGTCCAGGACCTCCTGATCGACTCGCGTCAGCGCCGCCGGGCCGCCACCTCGCGCTGACGCTCCACTGATGCGAAGCCGCCGGAGCAGCGGGCCCCGAACCCCCACGGGCAAGCTCCTCCGGCGGTCGGGCCACCAGCCCCGGGGAGAGGCCCCGGGGGAACGGGGATTCACCACGCCATGACCGATGCGCCGATGACGGCCCAGGCGGCCTCCACCGCGACCGCCGGGGACATCCTTTCCCGCCACCTGACCGCCCAGGCCGGCGCCTTCCTGCGCGCCCTGCCGCTGGCGGTGGGCGAGGTCGGCGCCAGACCCGGGGCGGCCTCGGTCGTCCCGGCGGCGGGCACCGCGGACCTGCTGCGGGCCGTCCGGCGGATCGGCGGGCTGCTGCACACCTTCGGCTCGGTCTTCGAGCAGACCTGGGCGCAGGAGTCCCGCACCGAACTGCGCTGGCTGCTCAACCTGCTGGCGCTCGAACCCGGGTACGTCCGCCGCTCGGCCCGGCTGCTGGGCGCGCTGGACTCGCTGAGCGGCAGCGACCCGGAGGGGACGGGCATGCTGGCGGGCCACGCGGGCGCCCCCAAGGCGCGGGCCCTGCTGGACCGGCAGCTGACCCTGGCCAGGACCCGGGCGCACTCCTCGGTGCTCCAGGAGCTCCGTTCGGCCCGGCTGCACGCGCTGGCGGACCGGATGACGCTGCTGGTGGGCGAGGCGCCGCTGGCGGAGTCCGCGGCCGGCCGGGCGCCGGCGGTGCTGCTGCCGCAGGCGGCCGCCGCGTTCGCCGCGCTGGTCGCGACCGCCCAGCAGCTGCCGCTGCAGCGGGCCGCGACCCCGTACGGCGGGGACGGGCTGCGCCGGCTCGGTGTCGTCCCGGCGGCCCGGGGAGCGCTGGACGCGGACGCGGCGCTGGCGGCCGACGACGCGCCGTGGGCCCGGCTGCGGATCCTGGTGAAGCGCGCCCGGTACGCGCTGGAGGTGTGCGGCCGTCCGTCCACCGAGCTGGACGAGCTGGACGCGGTGCTGGCCCGGCAGCAGGAGGCCGCGGACGCCGCGGTCACCGCCGCCACCGCGGCGCGCACCCCGCGGATCACCCCGGCGACCGCGTACGTGCTGGGCGTGGTGCACGCCGACCAGCGGCTGGAGGTGGAGTCGGCCCGGTACGCCTTCGGCCACCGGTGGCCAGAGCTGCAGTCCGGCCCGGACGGCTGGCCGCAGTTCCCGGCCGAGGGCTGGGGCCCCTCCGCCGGGCCGAGGACGGTCTGAGTTGGGCAGGCGTCCGGAGGGCGGACGGCCGGGATCCGGACGGCTCCCGGGGGAGAGCGCGGCCGGGGCGGGTCACGGCCCGGTGGTCATGGCGGCGGGCGCGGTGCTCTGGCTGCCGGGCCGGCCGAAGAAGAGCGGCCGGCTGGGGCGGCCGCGGGTCGCGGTGATCCACCGGCCCAAGTACGACGACTGGAGCCTGCCGAAGGGCAAGCTCGACCCGGGTGAGGGCGTGGTCGAGGCGGCGCTGCGCGAGGTGTGGGAGGAGACCGGCTTCCGCTGCCTGCTCGGGCCGGAGCTGCCCGCGCAGCACTACCGGGTGCAGGGCCGCCCGAAGGAGGTCCGGTACTGGGCCGCGGTGCCGTCGAGCGGTGCCTTCCGGCCGAACCGCGAGGTGGACCGGTTGGAGTGGCTGCCGGCCGGGAAGGCCCGGGCGCGGCTCAGCTACGACCACGACCGGTTGCTGATCGACGCGCTGCTGGTGGTCCTGGGGGCGAAGCCGGTCCGGGCCGGTGGCAGCCGCCCGTGAAGGAACCGTGGGAGTGATCCACCCGCGCCCCTGCCGTGACGCAACCGTTACTACCTGGCCTAGTTTCCTGTCATCCGTTCGAGGTTCACTCGCCGTTCACTCGTGACCGGCTGACGTGTCACTTCCCCGGCCTAACTTCGGGACCACCGGAGGGCCGCACGGGCCCCGGACCACAGCAAAACCCGCGCTGCGCCGTCCGCGTACGGCCCCCGAAGCGGGCAATGCCTCAGAAAGGGACACCCCTGTGAAGCTCCAGCGGAACGGCCGCTCCAAGGCCCTCGCGATCGGTGCCGTGGCGCTCGTCAGCTCGCTGTCGCTCGCCGCCTGCGGCTCGGACAACGAAAACACCTCGACCGCGTCCGGCGGCTCCAGCGGCTCCGCCGCGGCCGGCTCCGCGATCAACTGTGGCAAGTCCGGTTCGCTGATCGCCGCCGGTTCGACCGCCCAGGGCACGGCGATCGACGTGTGGAAGACCAACTTCAGCGCCGCCTGCTCCGGCACCACCATCAACTACCAGGGTGTGGGCTCGGGTGCGGGCATCCAGCAGTTCACCCAGGGCAAGGTCCAGTTCGCCGGTTCCGACTCGGCGCTGAAGCCGGCCGAGGTCGACGCCTCCAAGGCGGTCTGCACCGGTGGCCAGGGTATCGACCTCCCGATGGCCGGCGGTCTGATCTCGCTCGTCTACAACGTGGACAACGTCGACAACCTGGTCCTGGACGGCCCGACCGCCGCCAAGATCTTCGACTCGCAGATCACCAAGTGGAACGACCCGGCCATCGCCGCCCTGAACCCGGGCGCCAAGCTGCCGGACGCGGACATCCAGTCCTTCCACCGCTCGGACGACTCCGGCACCACCGACAACCTGACCAAGTACTTCGCCGCCGCCGGCAACGGCGCCTGGGCCTACCCGTCCAGCAAGACCTGGGCGGCCAAGGGCGGCCAGTCGGCCAACGGCAGCGCCGGTGTCGCGGCCCAGGTGAAGCAGGTCAAGAACTCGATCAGCTACGTCGAGCTGGCCTACGCCCAGACCAACAGCCTGAAGAGCGCCGCCATCAACACCGGCGCCTCCAAGCCGGTCGAGGCCACCGCCGCCAACGCCGCCAACACCTTCGCCAAGGCGAAGATCGCGGGCACCGGCAGCGACCTGGCGCTGAAGCTCGACTACGCGACCAAGGACGAGGGCTCCTACCCGCTGGTCCTGGTCACCTACGAGATCGTCTGCGACAAGGGCAACAAGGCCGACACCCTGGAGACCCTGAAGTCCTTCCTGACCTACACCGCCAGCGACGCGGGTCAGAAGGCCGCCGGTGAGAAGGGCTACGTCCCGCTCCCGAAGGAGCTGACCGACAAGGTCAACGCCGTCATCCCGACCCTGGCCTGATCCATCGGGACCACCGGTGGGGCGGCCCCGTGAGCGAGGGGGGCCGGGGCCGCCCCACCGGAACGCACCACGAACCCAGCACCATCCGGGGCACCGCCGCCATGGTGCCGTCCCCCTTCCGGGGCGGCGCCACCAGACCGGAGTAGACCAATGACTTCATCCCCCCCTGCCGCCCCGCAAGGCAGGGAACGCCGACCGCGCGACAGCCGCGTCGGCGACAAGATCTTCATGAACCTCGCCCGGGGCTCGGGCATCCTGCTGCTGGTCATCATGGCCGCCATCGCCGGCTTCCTGGCCTGGCGCTCGGGCCTGGCCCTCAGCAACAACGACGGCAACTTCTTCACCACCTTCGAGTGGGCGCCGGACGCCCCGAAGCCGGTCTTCGGCATCCCGGTGCTGGTCGTCGGCACCATCGTGAGCGCCGTCATCGCGATGGCGATCGCCGTCCCGGTGGCCATCGGGATCGCGCTGTTCATCTCGCACTACGCGCCGCGCCGGATCGCCCAGCCGTTCGCCTACCTGGTGGACCTGCTCGCCGCCGTCCCCAGCATCGTCTACGGCCTGTGGGGCGCGCTCTTCCTGGTCCCGCACATGGACGGCCTGACCAGCTGGCTCAACGAGTACCTGGGCTGGACGTACATCTTCGACCAGACCAAGACCGGCACCCCGCGCAACCTGTTCACCGTCGGCATCCTGCTGGCGATCATGGTCCTGCCGATCATCACCGCGGTCAGCCGCGAGGTGTTCCGCCAGGTCCCGCGGATGCACGAGGAGGCGGCGCTCGCGCTCGGCGCCACCCGCTGGGAGATGATCCGCACCGCGGTGCTGCCCTTCGGGCGCCCCGGCATCATCTCGGCCTCGATGCTCGGCCTCGGCCGTGCGCTCGGCGAGACCATCGCGGTCGCGGTGGTGCTCTCCTCCAGCAACGTCCTGTCGCTGCACGTCCTGGACGCGGGCGGCGGCACCTTCGCGCAGAACATCGCGCTCAAGTTCGCCGAGGCCGGCGACAACGGGCGCAACGCGCTGATGGCCTCCGGTCTCGTCCTGTTCGTCATCACCCTGCTGGTGAACGGTGCCGCGCGACTGATCATCGCCCGCCGCAAGGAGTACTCGGGGGCCAACGCATGACCGCCACCGCCGTCGTCGAGGACGCCCGGCCGATCGGCCGCTCGCTGACCGCCAACCGTCTTCCCAAGTGGGCCCCGGCCGTCGTCGCGGTCGGCTCGATCGCCCTCGGCTGCGGGATCGGCGCCGCCGCCGACCTCGCCAGCCACCTGCAGTGGGGCCTGATCTCGGGCGCGCTGTTCCTGCTGATCGGCTACGGCGTCTCGGCCGGGATCGAGGGCCGCCGGCAGGCCAAGGACCGGCTCGCCACCTCGGTGGTCTGGGTCGCCTTCATCCTGGCCGTCGTCCCGCTGGTCGCCCTGACGGTCTACACCGTCCAGCAGGGCATCAAGGTGATCAACGCCAACTTCCTGACCCACTCGATGAAGGGCATCCTCCAGTCCGGCCCCGGCGGTGGCATCTACCACGCGCTGATCGGCACCCTGGAGCAGGTCGCCCTGGCCACTGCGATGGCCGCCCCGATCGGCCTGCTGACCGCCGTCTACCTGGTCGAGTACGGCCGCGGCAAGCTCGCCAAGGCGGTCACCTTCTTCGTCGACGTCATGACGGGCATCCCGTCGATCGTCGCCGGTCTGTTCGTCCTCTCGCTCTGGAACCTCGCCCTCGGTTTCGGCTACTCCGGCTTCTCGGGCAGCCTCGCGCTGGCCATCCTGATGATGCCGGTCGTGGTCCGCTCGACCGAGGAGATGCTCAAGCTGGTCCCGAACGAGCTGCGCGAGGCGTCGTACGCGCTCGGCGTGCCGAAGTGGAAGACCATCCTGCGGATCGTCCTCCCCACCGCGATCGGCGGCATCGCCACCGGTGTGATGCTCGCGGTCGCCCGCATCACGGGCGAGACCGCCCCGGTGATGATGCTGGTGTTCGGCGCCGACTACATCAACAACAACCCGTTCGACGGACCGCAGCAGTCGCTGCCGATGTACATCTGGACGCAGTACTCGCAGGTCAACAACGACTTCGGCTACGCCCGTGCCTGGGGTGCGGCGCTGGTGCTGATCGCCTTCGTGATGGGGCTCAACCTCATCGCCCGGGGCATCGCACGCTGGCGCTCGCCCAAGGGCGGGCACTGACCGACCGACTGACGTACGAGACAGACGAGAGAAGCAACGATCATGGCCAAGCGCATCGACGTCAGCGGACTGTCGGCCTACTACGGCACCACCAAGGCCATCGAGGACATCTCGATGAGCATCGAGCCCCGCTCGGTGACCGCCTTCATCGGCCCCTCCGGCTGCGGCAAGTCCACCTTCCTGCGGACCCTGAACCGCATGCACGAGGTGATCCCCAACGCCCGGGTCGAGGGCAAGGTCCTCCTGGACGACGAGAACCTCTACGCCTCCAACGTCGACCCGGTCGCCGTGCGGCGCTCGATCGGCATGGTGTTCCAGCGCCCGAACCCGTTCCCGACCATGTCGATCTACGACAACGTGGTCGCCGGCCTCCGGCTCGCGGGCGTGAAGAAGAAGTCCGTCCTGGACGGGGTGGTGGAGCGCTCGCTGAAGGGCGCGAACCTCTGGAAGGAGGTCCACAACCGGCTGAACAAGCCGGGTGCCGGCCTCTCCGGCGGTCAGCAGCAGCGTCTGTGCATCGCCCGCGCCATCGCGGTCGAGCCCGAGGTCCTGCTGATGGACGAGCCGTGCTCCGCGCTCGACCCGATCTCCACCCTCGCCATCGAGGACCTGATCGGCGAGCTGAAGTCGCAGTTCACCATCGTCATCGTGACCCACAACATGCAGCAGGCGGCCCGCGTCAGCGACCGCACCGCCTTCTTCAACCTGGCCGGCGTGGGCCAGCCGGGCAAGCTGATCGAGCTGGACGACACCCAGCGGATCTTCTCCAACCCGTCGGTCCAGGCGACCGAGGACTACATCTCCGGCCGCTTCGGCTAAACCGGACGCCGTCACCCGCCGCACCGCGGCGGGTGACGGAACGCGAGCTGTCCCGTGGTGCTGCATGGCGGTGCCGCCGCGGGACATGATGAAGGGCCCGCCCCCGAGATGTGGGGGCGGGCCCTTCTGTGCAGGTCGCCCGCTCGCCGGGCCGAAGGGGGCTCAAGGGCCCGGGCGTGGGTGCCGGGTGTCAGCCCCAGAAGAGGTGGACGAACCAGTACACCAGCGCTGCGACGATGGCGGCCGCCGGCATCGTGATGAACCAGCCGAGCACGATGTTCTTCGCGACGCCCCAGCGCACCGCGCGGATCCGCTTGGTGGCCCCCACGCCCATGATCGCCGAGGTGATCACGTGGGTGGTGGAGATCGGCGCCTTGTAGACGAACGACGTGATGTACATGACCACCGAGGCGGTGGTCTCGGCCGCGAAGCCCTGCGGCGGGTCCAGTTCGATGATCTTCCGGCCGAGCGTCCGCATGATCCGCCAGCCACCCGCGTAGGTGCCCAGCGAGAGCATCGCGGCGCAGGAGATCTTCACCCAGACCGGGATGTCGTAGGTGGCCTGTTGACCGGAGATGACCAGCGCCATGACCACGATGCCCATGGTCTTCTGGGCGTCCTGCAGACCGTGCGCCAGCGCCATCGCGGCGGCCGAGGCGGTCTGCGCGACCCGGAAGTTGCGCTTGGCCCGGTGGGGGTTGGTCCGGCGGAAGATCCAGAGGATCGCCAGCATCACCAGGAACCCGCCGACCAGGCCGACCACCGGCGAGACCACCATCGGGACGATGATCTTGTCGATGACGCCGTCCCAGAGCACCTCGGTGCCGCCGGCCAGCGCCGCGCCCACCAGGCCGCCGAACAGGGCGTGCGAGGAGGAGGACGGCAGGCCGAAGTACCAGGTGATCAGGTTCCAGGCGATCGCGCCGACCAGCGCGGAGAACAGGATCGCCATCCCCTGGTCGCCCTTCGGGGTCTCGATGATCCCCTTGGAGACGGTGTGCGCCACGCCGCTGCCGAGGAAGGCGCCGGCCAGGTTCATCACGGCGGCCATCGCGAGCGCGGCCCGCGGGGTGAGCGCCCGGGTCGAGACCGAGGTGGCGATCGCGTTCGCCGAGTCGTGGAAGCCGTTGGTGTAGGTGAAGAAGAACGCAACGCCGATGACGGCGATGAGTGCAGCCGTGTCCACGGGGGTCAGGACTCCTTGACGGCGATGGTCTCCACCGTGTTGGCGACGTGCTCGAACGCGTCCGCCGCCTCCTCCAGGACGTCCACGACCTGCTTGAGCTTGAGGACCTCGATGGCGTCGTACTGACCGGAGAACAGGTGGGCGAGCAGCTTGCGGTGGATCTGGTCCGCCTGGTTCTCCAGCCGGTTCACCTCGATCCAGTACTCCGTGAGGTTCGACATGCTCCGCAGGTTCGGCATCGCCTCCGCGGTGAGCTCGGCGGCCCGGGCCAGAACCTCGATCTGCTGCTCGACCCCCTTCGGCAGGGTCTGGATGTCGTAGAGGACGACCAGGTCGACGGCCTCCTCCATGAAGTCCATGATGTCGTCCAGCGACGAGGCGAGGCTGTAGATGTCCTCGCGGTCGAAGGGCGTGATGAAGGACGAGTTCAGCTGGTGGAAGACGGCATGGGTGGTGTCGTCCCCGGCGTGCTCGGCGGCGCGCATGCGCTCGACGATCTCCGCGCGGGCCGACACGTCTGATCCCAGCAGTTCCAGCAGGAGCTTCGATCCGACGACGAGGTTGTCCGCCGCGGCGGCGAACATGTCGTAGAAGCTCGTCTCCTTCGGGGTCAGGCTAAAACGCACGGAAATCTCCGATGTGCGGGGTAGGGACTGAATGATGCTAGGTGCAACGAAGCGCAATCACGCAAACGGGGGCCCGGGTTCGGAGCCGGAACCTCCTCTTCCGTTCGGGTGTCGCACCGGCTGACCCGGCCCGGACCGCCACCTGCGGACCGAGCCCCCAGTCTGACGGAACCTCGCCCGGATCGCCCCCGTCGTGCGGACGGCGGGCGCGGGCCCCGCTCAGTTGGCCGAAGCCGCTCCGCCGGGTCCGTCCCGGCCCAGCGGCACATGCCGCCTCGGCCGTCGGAACACCACGCGGTGCCGAGGTGTTGGACACTGGTGGCCGACGCAGCCACCAGGCACTCCAGACGAAGGCGGGGCCGATGACCACGACGCAAGCGCGCACCGAGGCGGATCACGCGCAGGGCACGGACCCGCACGCCGGCCACGCCGCACCCGCGGCCGGACACCAGGGCGGCCACGGCCCGCACGGCTACAGCGCCCAGAAGGACGCCCACCTCAAGCGGCTGCGCCGGATCGAGGGCCAGATCCGCGGCCTGCAGCGCATGGTCGACGAGGACGTCTACTGCATCGACGTGCTCACCCAGGTGTCGGCCAGCACCAAGGCGCTGCAGTCCTTCGCGCTCTCCCTGCTGGAGGAGCACCTGCGGCACTGCGTCGCCGCGGCCGCCGAGCAGGGCGGCGCCGAGCTGGACGCCAAGGTGGCGGAGGCCACCGCCGCGATCAGCCGCCTGCTGCGCAGTTGAGCCCCCGGTCGGCCCTCCGGGGCCGGCCCCTGACCCGCTAGTCCTCGGCCTCGGCCGGCCCCTGACCCGCTAGTCCTCGGCCTCGGCCTCGGCCGGCCCGGGCTCGGCCCGGTCGAGCAGCACCTCGTCGATCCGTTCGGTCGGCAGCCGGTCGCCGGAGCTGGCGGTCGCGGCGATCATCAGCTCACCGGCCAGCTCGATCTCGTCGAGGGCCGCGTCGTCGTGGCCGCCGCTGCGGCCGCCCGTGGACGACACCACCTGCACCACCCCTTCAGTGCCTCGCCAGCCCGGGCGGCAGCCACCCGACGTCCAGCCTAGGCACTCCGGGGCCCGTCCACATGGCACGGACGGGCCATCTCGGCGCCCCCGAAACGGGTGGCCGTCGCTCCCCGGACGGCCACCCGCTGCGGCGGAACCCCGTCTCGCCCCGGCGCCGGAGCGCTTCGCCGGCGGCCTACTTGGGGCTCTCCGTCGGCTTCATCTGGTAGATGTCCGAGGCCGAGGGTTCGGCCGCCTCGACCGGCTTCCCGAAGTCCGAGAGAGAGGTGGTCGAGGTCACCTTCACCTGGTCCTTGGGCTCCTTCGACCCGGCCACCCCCGCGAAGGTGAACACCTCCACCACCTTGTGCAGCCGGCCCTGGTCGTCCAACCAGGCGTCGTACGGGACCTCCTTGACGGTGAAGGTCTGGCCGCCCATCCGCAGGCCGTCGCCGCCCCGCCCGCCGGTCGCGTCGGCCGCCTTCGCCAGGTCCAGGGTGCCGCGGTAGTGGTGCAGCGCGACCCCGTCGACGGTCTCGGTGCCGACCGCCTCCGCCTTCTGCGCCCCGCGCAGCGCCCCCGCCGCCGAGGCCGGATCGGTCGCGCCGCTGCTGACCAGGTTGCCGTCCGGCAGCTGGCGCACGTCCAGCTTGACCCACTTGCCCTCGGGCACCTTGGCGCCGCTGTTCTGCAGGTAGACGGTGCCGGGCAGGACCACCTCGACGATCTTCCCGGTGGTCGCCGCGCCGGGCGGCACCTGGACCTCCAGCCGGCCGATCCGCTTCACGTAGTCGTAGCCACCGGTGCCGCTGAAGGCGGCCTTCTTCTCGGCGGACTCGGTGACCAGCTCGGTGGCGGTGCGCGCGGAGCCGGTGCGGCCGGTGATGTCGGCGGCGTTGCGCACCGCCGTCAGCGGGTCCGCGGCGAGCTGGTCGGGGGCGCTCGACTGCCGGTCCGAGGAGCCGCCGCCGGAGCCGCCCGAGCACCCGGCCGCGCTCGCCGCCAGTGCGGCGGCGAGCAGGGCGGCCCCGGCCGCCGAGCGCAGGTGCGGACCCGGACGGCGCGCTGGCCGTCCGGTGCGCTGCTGGTCGGTCATCTTCATCCTCGCGACAACCCCCTCGGGCCCGACTGCCCTGCCGGGATACCACCGGGTGGGCAGAGCTCTTTCCGGGCAAACGAGTTGGCGCGCAAAGGGTTACGGTTGCCCGCCGATCGGCGGACTTCGCGCAGCGGACGTCCGGCGCGTTACGGTGAACCACGTGCACAGTGAGCTGCCGGTCACACCCGGCACCACCCGGATGCCCGAGCACCGCCTCGCGATCGAGGAGCGCGGTTCCTTCGCCCACGCGAGCTGCAGCTGCGGCTGGTTCGCCCCGGCCCGCCGCTCCAGAGACCTGGCCCGTCGCGAGGGGGCCGACCACCTCGCCGCGAGCGGCGTCGATCCGGACTGACCGGGCCCGGGCCCCTTGCGCGGGGTCCGTCCGGGCCGCCGGTCCGGCCGAGGCGCGGCTCAGGCCGCCAGGTCGGACTCCGGCGGCTGCTCCCCGCTCCGTACCGCCCCTCGCCCGCGCCGACGGCCGCGCGGACCGGCCACGCCCCCGGCCGCGCCACCGCGCCCCGACGCCCGGATCAGCGGGGCGACGGCCGTCCGGCTCAGCGCGTGGCAGAACGGCACCAGGACCGCCATCGCGATCGGCGCCAGCAGCAGCACCACGGCGACGGCCAGCGCGAAGCCGCCGATCACGTCGGTCGGATAGTGCACGCCCATGAACATCCGGCAGAAGCCCTGCAACAGGGCCAGTCCGCCGGCGATCCAGCCGAGCCGCCGGTTCACCAGGAACAGTGCCACCGCGACGCCCATCGTCATGGTCGAGTGGTCGCTGACGAACGAGTGCGTGCCCGCCTTGCCGTCCACCAGGACCAGCAGCCCGGGATGGTCGACGAACGGGCGCGGGCGGTCGACGATCGCGGCGATCGGCAGGTTGGCCAGCTCGGCGATGGCGACCGACAGCGGCACCCAGAGCAGCCCGGCGACCGCCACCGGCGCGTCCGGGCGGCGTCTGGCCTGCATCCAGGCCACCAGGCCGAGCAGGCCCAGGCCGATCAGGATGCCGTACTCGCCGATCCACGAGACCAGGTGGTCCAGCCACTGCGGGGAGCGCTTGGCCAGGCCGTTGACGGCGTAGAGCAGGCCGAGGTCGGGGTTGGTCGTGTCGGCAAGCGGCGTCGACACGCCGCACCTCCTTCTGGTCCTTCTGGTCCGCTACAGCTGTTCGTTCCCGCCGGGGCCCGCCCGGCGCGGAATGCTGACGAGGGGCCACCGGAACAAACGTCATTTCCGGGGCACAGCGTTCCACGGAAACGCGCAGTTATGGAAACTTGACTCAGCGTCCACACCGCGCACACAGGTCACGGGTGCCCCACCCGCCACCCCCGTCTACCGGCCGGCCCCGGCGGGAGCCGGCCCGGTGGGTGCGGGCGGGGCGGCCGCCGCGGGCCGGGCGGGCGCCGCCGCGGCGGCGCCCCGAGTGCCTCCCGGGGCGCCGCCCTGGAGGCCGGCGGGGGTCGTCGGGGCCGTCGAACCGGGCCGGCTCGGGGCGTTGACCGCACCGTCGTTGTTCCGGCTCGGCAGCGCCTGGGCGCCGTCCGACGTCACCCGGGTCGCGCCGATGTACTCCCTGGTGTCGATCTTGTCGTAGCGGATCACCGCACCGGTGTGCGGCGCGTTGATCATGTAGCCGCCGCCGACGTAGATCCCGACGTGGTGGATGCTCCGCGGGTCGCCCAGGTCCGTCGCCCAGAACACCAGGTCGCCCGGCCGCAACTGATCGCGCGACGGATGCGGACCGGCGTACCACTGGTCGTTCGCCACCCGGGGCAGCGTGATGCCCACACTGGCGTACGCGGCCTGGGTCAGGCCCGAGCAGTCGAACCGCCCGTTCTGCGAGGGCAGGCCCTCACCGCCCCACAGGTACGGGGTGCCCAGCTTGGTCTGCGCGAAGTAGATCGCCGCCGCCGACTGCGCGGACACCTCCAGCGGCGCGGTCGGCGCGGTGAAGCTGCGGGCCATCGCCTGGATGCTCCGCACGTAGCCCTGGGTCTCCTTGTACGGCGGGACGCCCCGGCTGCTCGTCACCGCGTACGGACCGGCGTTGTAGGCGGCCAGCATGTTGGCCTGCGGGTCGCCCGGGACGTTCGCGACGTCCTTGGCGAGCGCGCAGTCGTACGCCGCCGCCGAGGCGATCGCGTCGTACGGGTCCCAGACGTCCTTCCGGCCGTCACCGTTCCCGTCCGTTCCGTACGTCACCCAGGTGCCCGGCATGAACTGCGCCATTCCCTGCGCGCCGACACCAGAGCGGGCCTTGGGGTCGAATCCGCTTTCCTGGTACAGCTGCGCCGCGAGCATCGGCGGAGAGATCTCGGGGCACAGCGCGCCCCACTTCTGGATCGCCTCCTGGTAGGCCGCGGGGACCGTTCCGGGCGAGAGGGCGGAACGATTCGCCGACTGTTGCGGCGTCCCACTTGCCGCATAAGTCCCCATCGTCACCAGCCCGATGAACCCGAACGCAACAACTCCCGCAGCGACGGCGGCCGTCCCGGCCTTCCGGAGTACCATCAGCACCATCCCGACGATTCGTCAGTCGAAGTGTTCCGGAAGGCGTTGCTCACCGCAATCATCCGAGATACAAGGAGTGAGCGCTATCCTTCGTACGGTGGACATCCTCGCGTACGTGTCCGATGCCTCACGACCAATCCGCGAGAAGTAGCCAAGTCGACATCAGATCTGGCCAAGAATAGGCACCGACCCTTCGCGCGGGCGGGGTCCGGGCCCTTGAATTTGCCTGATCGGGCGGTGAGATGGAAATGAACCTGAGCAGCGTGCACACCTATGCGGTCGGCCACCTGGCCGAGGACCCTCCCAAGAAGCCGAATATCGACACCATCATCGGCGGGATCGCCCCGGACTGGGGCCCGTTCGCGAGCCTCGGGTCGGAGGCCCGGGTGATGGTCGAGGTCATCATGGCCGTCGCCATCCTCGTCTGCCTCGGCCTCGCCGTCTGGGGTGCGGCCAAGCAGCGGATCGGTGCGACCGCCATGCGGGACAGCTTCGGAGCCGAACAGGGCAAGGGACTGATCGTCGCCGGACTGACCGGCGTGTTCATCATCGGATCACTCGGCACTCTGTTCACCATTGTCTACGGCATGGCTATCTGACGATCGGACAGCAGTAGTCCGGCCCGTCCGAGGTCCGGTCCCCGTCCGGCCCCCCACCGGTGGCCGGCCTACCAGCAGTCCACCCCGTACCCCACCCTCCGTCCGCGCCCGCCCCCGGGTGGAGGGCCCCCGGAGCCGCCCCCGGCTCCCCGCACCAGGAGGGCCGCCGTGCCGTTGTCCGACGACCAGCCGCACACCCGTACGCGGCTACCGGTCGGCGAACAGCCCTCCTCACCGCCGAACCTGCGTCAGTCCCGGCCGCTGCGCACCCTGCTGACCGTCCTCGTCGTGGTCACCCTCCTCGTCGTCGCCATCGCCATCGCCAACCGCGGCAAGCCCGACCCCGGCAGCGGCAACGGCGGCTCGGCCGACCACGCCGCCCCCGGCGCCACCTCCGGCGCCGGCCCCGGCCCCAGCGGAGACCAGCCCGTCGGCACCACCGTCAACGGCATCGCGTCCGGCTTCCCGCACAGTGACCAGGGCGCCCAGTCCGCCGCCGCCAACTACGCGGTGGCGATCGGCTCCGCGGACATGTTCCGCACCGACAGCCGCCACACCATCGTCGCCACCATCGCCGACCCGGGCGCCGCGGCCACCCTGCAGAGCCGGCTGGACCAGGGCTTCTCGCCGGAGACGGCAGCCAGGTTCGGGGTCGACACGCAGGGGCGGCCGCCCAAGGGACTGACCTTCGTCAGCCGGACGATTCCGGTCGGGACCAAGAGCAACGGCTACACAGCGGACAGCGTCAAGGTCGACGTGTGGTGCACTGGGCTATTCGGGCTCGCCGGCGAGCGCTCGGTCAAGCCGGTGTCCCAGGAGTGGTTCACGCTGAGCCTCAGCCTGCGGTGGACGGGCACGGACTGGAAGCTCACCGACTTCAGCCGGGCATCGGGGCCGGCCCCCGTTCCGCCGGACCAGCAGGCCGCGACCGCCGAGGAGATCACTGGTGCCGTCGAGCAGTTCGGAGGCTTCCGCTATGCCCGCTGACCGTAACCCGGGTCTGGTCCGGGGGGCACTGGGCCGTGTGGCGGGAGTGACGCTGTTCGGCACCCTCTCCGTCGTGGCGACAGCCCATCGAGCGCTGGCTGAGCCCGCCCCCACTCCAAGTGCCGGTACCAGCAACACGAGTTGCCCCGGTGTTCCGCTCCCCGGGAACGACGTCTACTGCGCTCCCCCGGGAGGCGGTTCGCTCCCCGGGACGAGCACCGTCACCAATGTGA
Source organism: Kitasatospora sp. NPDC093550 (assembly GCF_044764985.1). Taxonomy (NCBI): domain Bacteria; kingdom Bacillati; phylum Actinomycetota; class Actinomycetes; order Kitasatosporales; family Streptomycetaceae; genus Kitasatospora; species Kitasatospora sp. NPDC093550. The sequence continues at coordinate 42,298 of NZ_JBIWJF010000039.1, read as the reverse complement.
CCGATCCGCTGGGGTCGTTGGCGAAGAGTTGTGCGCAGGCGGCGGCGTGGGTGGTGCGGAACCTGTCGGGGGCGATCGACGGGACGACGCAGGTGGACTTCACCAATGCGTCGTTCCTGCAGCAGTACGCCGTGGTGTTCGCGGTGTCGACGGTGATCACGCTGGTGCTGTGGCTGCTGGCGGTGACGAAGCGGGCGGTGCGGGGGGCGCCGTTGACGACGGCGTTCTCGGAGGCGATCGGCTTCCTGTGGCTGACGGTGGTGGCGTCCGCGTTCACGCCGTTGATCCTGTACACCGTGGTGAGCGTGACGGACGGGCTGACCAAGGCGATCGCGGTCGGGACGAAGACGGACACCGGGTCGTACCTGGGCGGGTTCGCGGACACCTTGGAGAAGGGGAACGTCGGCGGCGGCCCGCTGATCCTGGTGCTGGTGTCGCTGGTCGCGGTGCTGGCGGCGGCGGTGCTCTGGATCGAGCTGCTGATCCGCGCGGCGATGCTCTACGTGGGCGCGCTGCTGGGGACGGCGGTGTACGCGGGGCTGGTCGACAAGCAGCTGTGGAAGCACGTGCGCCGGTGGGCCGGGGTGATGCTGGCGGTGGACCTGGCGAAGCCGATCATCGTGATCATCCTGGGCCTGGCGGGTGCGGTGGCGACCGGTGCCGGGGCGAGTGACGACTTCGCCCGGGTGCTGTCGGGGCTGGCGATCCTGTTCCTGTCGATCTTCGCCAGTGCCGCGATCTACCGCTTCGTGCCGGGCTTCGGCGACGAGATCCTGAACATGCGCCAGGCCCGGGCGAACGCGGTGCAGGCGGGTTCGGCGATGATCAACGGGACCGCGAACCTGATGAAGCAGGGCATCACCACCCACGGCGACCGCGGCGCCGCGGCGGGCGGGGGTGGCGGTGGTGGTGCGGGCGGCGGCTCGGTCGCGCCGGGCATCGCCGCGCACGCCGGCCGGACGCCGGCTCCGCCGCCGCAGGCCGGGCCGCCGCAGGCCGCTCCGGTTCCGATCCGCGACAGCAATCCAGCGAAGGGAGGGTGACGGGTAAGTGAGCAGCGAACCGCTCGGCCAGTACGGCGCCCAGTACGCCCAGCCGTACGTGCACCAGCGCCGCACCTACCTGATCGGCAAGGCCCGCCCGAACGCGCCGATCGGCCGGAACCGGGAGTCCGGCGAGATCATGCTGATCATCTTCGGGGCGTTCCTCGGGATGCTCTGGGGCCTGCTGATGCCGGTCCTGCCGTTGCGGATCGGCGGTCTGATCGGTCTGCCGGCGCTCGCCATCGCGGCGGTGTACGTGCCGTACCGCAAGCGGACGTTCTACAAGTGGGTGGAGATCAACCGCACCTACCGCCGGACGGTCCGCAGCGGGCGGGCGGTGTGGCGTTCGGACGTGATGGACGCGGGCACCCGGATGGACGGCCGGGAGGTGGAGGTCGGTCCGCCGCCCGGGGTCGGGCGGCTGCGCTGGCTGACCGCGCCGTTCGGGCCGGACGAGGTCGGGGTGCTGATGCACCTGGAGCGGCGGACGGTGACGGCCGCGATCGAGATCGAGGGCCCGGGCGTCGGGCTGCGCGACTCGGAGGACCAGGAGGCGCTGGTCGACCGGTTCGGGACGCTGTTGAAGCACGTCGCCAACGGGGACGGCTTCGTGACCCGGCTGCAGATCCTCGCCCGTACCCTGCCGGCCGACCCGGACGCGCACGCCAAGGACGTGGAGCGGCGTGGCGACCGCGACGCGCCGCGCTGGCTGCAGGACTCGTACGACCAGCTGCAGTCCATGGTGTCGACCTCCTCCGAGCAGCACCGGGCGTACCTGGTGGCCTGCATGCACTACACCCGCGACCTGGCCGCCGAGGCGCACGCGATGGGCCGTACGGCCAACGGCCGCAGGGCCCGCGACGACGAGGGGCTGGCGGCCGTGATGGCACGCGAGCTGACCGACATCTGCGCCCGGCTGGCCGAGGCGGACATCCGGGTGCGCCAGCCGCTGGGCCAGGCCCGGCTCTCCTCGCTGCTGCACTCGATGTACGACCCGGACCACCCGATCGACCACATCCAGGCGATGTCCCGGCGCAACGCCTGGCCGGCCGAGCTGGACGCGACCCACCCGCAGTATCTGCAGGCGAAGACCCGGGAGTCGGCGACCCGCGAGCCGTGGTGCCACGCCACCGCGTGGATCAAGGAGTGGCCGCTCACCCCGGTGGGCGTCAACTTCCTGGCGCCGCTGCTGGTGCACACCCCGGACGTGATCCGGACGGTCGCGGTGACGATGGACCTGGAGCCCACCGACGTCGCGATCGAGCGGATGCTGACCGAGAAGACCAACGACGAGGCGGAGGCCAGCCGGGCCGCCAAGATGAACCGGACGGTCGACCCGCGCGACCTGGCCCACACCGGCCGGGTGGACCAGCGCGGCGACGACCTGGCCTCCGGCGCGGCCGGGGTGAACCTGGTCGGCTACATCACGGTGTCCTCGCGCAACCCCGACGCGCTGGCCCGCGACAAGCGGACCATCCGGGCCTCGGCCGGCAAGAGCTACCTCAAGCTGGAGTGGTGCGACCGCGAGCACCACCGGGCCTTCGTCAACACCCTTCCGTTCGCCACCGGCATCCGCCGCTGACGACGGCGCCGACACCTCCGCGGATCCCCGCACCCGTCCGACCGTTCCGCCGACTCAGGGAGGCCGCACATGGCGCTCGGCAACCTCACCGACGCGTTCACCAGCCTGATGTTCGGCAAGGTGGAGACCACCCGCCTGCCGGTGCGCACCTCCACCGGCCAGGCGCAGGCGGTCTACCTGCCCACCGCCGCCCCGGGGCTCGGCGACTCGGGCGTGATCATCGGCCGTGAGGTGTACAGCGGCAAGGGGTACGTCTACGACCCCTTCCAGCTGTACGGGCAGCAGCTGCCCGCGCCGCACTGGCTGGTGCTCGGCGAGTCCGGCAACGGCAAGTCGGCGCTGGAGAAGACGTACGTGCTGCGGCAGTTGAGGTTCCGGGACCGGCAGGTCGTGGTGCTCGACGCGCAGGGCGAGGACGGCGTGGGCGAGTGGAACCTGATCGCCGACGCGCTGGGCATAAAGTCCATCCGGCTGGACCCGATGGCCGCCCGGGACGGCGGGGTGAAGCTCAATCCGCTGGACCCGGCGATCACCCAGACCGGCCAGCTCTCCCTGTTGCGCACCATCATCGAGGTGGCGATGGGGCGCGGGCTGGAGGAGCGGGCCGGCTTCGCGCTGAAGGCGGCGCACGCGCACGTGGTGGCCTCGGTGACCGACCGGCAGCCGGTGCTGGACGACATCATCGACACCCTGCGCAACCCCGACCTGTCCTCGGTGGAGTCGCTGGGCGTGGCGGTGGACGAGGTGCAGTCCTGGGGCCTGGACGTGGCGCTGGTGCTGGACCGGTTGGTCGACGGTGACCTGCGCGGCATGTTCGACGGGCCGACCACCAAGGGCATCGACCTGGACGCGCCGCTGATCGTCTTCGACCTCTCGCACATCGACCGCAACTCGATCGCGATGCCGATCCTGATGGCGATCGTCGGGGTGTGGCTGGAGCACACCTGGATCCGGCCGGACCGGAGGAAGCGCATCTTCCTGGTCGAGGAGGCCTGGCACATCATCAACAGTCCGTTCGTGGCCCAGCTGTTCCAGCGACTGCTGAAGTTCGGCCGCCGGCTCGGGCTCTCCTTCGTGGCGGTGGTGCACCACCTGTCTGACGTGGTGGACGGTGCGGCGGCCAAGGAGGCGTCGGCGATCCTGAAGATGGCCTCCACCCGGACGATCTACATGCAGAAGGCCGAGGAGGCGCGGGCGACCGGCCGGGTGCTGGGTCTGCCGCGGTGGGCGGTGGAGATCATCCCCACACTTTCGCCGGGCATCGCGGTCTGGGACGTCAACGGCAACGTCCAGGTGGTCAAGCACATCATCACCGAGACCGAGCGGCCGCTGGTGTACACCGACCGCGCGATGACCGAGGACGCGGTGGCCGAACGGGTGCGAGCGGAACGGCAGTTGGCGGCCGAGCCGGGGGTCTGACGGCGGCTGCCCGACAGCCGTCGGACCGGTCGTCCGGGGCCGGCGCCCGCGCGGTCTGCGCAGTCCCCGCACCCCTCGGACGACGATGGTTCGTCAGTAGGTAATCCTCTCGTTACGTTCGACGTCCTGACAGCTACGCGCGTTGACCCTAGGCTGCACTCGCGCAAACACATGCCCGAACGCCGGTGCTGTCCACCGCCGGTGCTCCTCCGAGGTGCAGGGGAACCCACTTCATGCTCACCGTCAGATCCCGACGGACGGCGCTCGCCGTCGTCGCCGCCGCCGGTCTGCTCGGCACGGTGGTCGTGCCGACGGCCGCCCAGGCCGCCGACGCCAACGCCAAGCGCCACAAGACCGTCAACCTCCAGCTGCTGGCGATCAACGACTTCCACGGCAACCTGGAGCCCCCGGCCGGCTCGTCCGGCACGATCAAGGAGATCGACCCGGCCACCGGCAAGGAGGTCGCCACCCCGGCCGGCGGCATCGAGTACCTGGCCACCGAGCTGCGCAAGGCCCGGATACCGGCCGACGACTCGATCACCGTCGCGGCTGGCGACATCGTCGGCGCCAGCCCGCTGACCTCGGCCCTCTTCCACGACGAGCCGACCATCGAGGCGATGGACAAGCTCGGCCTGGACGTCACCTCGGTGGGCAACCACGAGTTCGACGAGGGCGCGCAGGAGCTGCTGCGCATGCAGGAGGGCGGCTGCCACCCGACCGACGGCTGCTACGAGCCCGGCCGCACCTTCAAGGGCGCCAACTTCAACTACCTGTCGGCGAACGTCACCGACGAGAAGACCGGCAAGCCGCTGCTGGCCCCGTACTGGATCACCAAGTCCCAGGGCGTGAAGATCGGCTTCATCGGCGTCACCCTGGAGGGCACGCCGAACATCGTGACCGCCGAGGGCGTCAAGGGCCTGAAGTTCACCAACGAGGTCACCACGATCAACAAGTACGCCGCCGAGCTCAAGGCCAAGGGCGTCAACTCGATCGTCGCGCTGATCCACGAGGGCGGCTACCCGGCCAGCAGCGTCTACAACTACGACTGCGGCGCCGCCGGCCAGGGCATCTCCGGCCCGATCGTCGACATCGCGAAGAAGATCGACCCGGCGGTCGGCGCCATCGTCACCGGCCACACCCACAACGCGTACGCCTGCAGCATCCCGGACCCCAACGGCGTTCCGCGCTCGGTGACCAGTGCCGCCTCCTTCGGCCGGCTCTTCACCCAGATCGACATGAAGCTGGACAAGACCACCGGCGAGATCGTGCGTCCCTCGGTCAAGGCCGAGAACCACGTGGTGCGCCGCTCGGTCGAGAAGGCGTCCGACATGACGGCGCTGGTCGAGCACTACCAGAAGCTGGCCGCCCCGATCGCCAACCGTCCGGTCGGCTACATCGGTTCGGACATCAACGGCCGCGGCAGCAGCGACCTGGAGAAGCCGCTCGGTGACGTCATCGCCGACGCGCAGCTGGCCGGCCTCTCCCCGGCCGACAAGGGCGGGGCGCAGGTCGCCTTCATGAACCCCGGCGGCATCCGCTCCGACCTGGTCTACAAGGCCTCGGGCAGCGAGGGCGACGGCGTGGTGACCTACGGCGAGGCGTTCACCGTCCAGCCGTTCACCAACATGATGCAGGTCAAGACGCTGACCGGCGCCCAGCTGGTCCAGCTGCTCCAGCAGCAGGTGAGCGGTGTCAACACCGCGGCGCCGAAGGTCCTCCAGGTGTCCTCGAACCTGCACTACACCCTGGACATGCGCAAGACCGGCGCGGACCGGCTGCTCGTCGACTCGATCCGCCTGAACGGCGCGCCGATCGACCAGGCGGCCAAGTACCGCGTCGCGGCCAACGAGTTCCTGGCCGGTGGCGGCGACGGCTTCCCGGCCTTCGCGGCCGGCACCGACAAGCTCGTCGGCGCCTCCGACCTGGACGTCTTCACCGCCTACCTGGGTGCCCACAGCTCGGCGAGCGCGCCGCTGAAGGCCCCGGCGCAGGACCGGATCAAGATCATCGGCCCGGGCAGCGACATCGACTGACCGTGAGCCGGCCGGGGCCCTGGGCCCCGCGGTACGGGCGGGGCGCTGTCGGGGCGCCCCGCCCGTCCTGTTGTCCGCCCGGCCCCGGCCCGCCCCCCGCCGCGACGGAGCGGGGCCGGGCGGGGCGGGGGGCGTCACTCCGGTGCGGGCCCGCCGGGCAGCCGCACGGTGGCGAGCGCACCCGGGCCGCCGTCCGCGGCCGGGCCGAGCGTGACCTCGCCGCCCGCCTCCCGGACGCTCTGCGCGACGATCGACAGCCCGAGGCCGGAGCCCGGCAGCTGACGCGAGGACGGCGAGCGCCAGAAGCGGTCGAAGACGTACTGGAGTTCGTCCGGCGGGATGCCGGGGCCGTGGTCGCGGACGGTCAACACGCCCTGCCGCAGGCGGACTTCGATGGTCCCGCCGGGCGGGCTGTACTTGACCGCGTTGTCCAGCAGGTTGATCACCGCCCGTTCCAGACCGGCTGCGTCGCCGTGCACGTACCAGGGATCGGTGCTCGTCTCGAAGACCAGCCCCGGCCCGCGCAGCTTCGCCCGCTCGACGGCCCGTCCGGCGATCTCGTGCAGGGCCACGACGGCGAGGTTCGGGCCGCTCTTGGGGGAGTCCGGGCGGGAGAGCTGGAGCAGGTCGCCGATCAGGACGGTGAGTTCCTGCATCTGCGCCTTCATGTTGCCCAGCAGCTTGGTCCTGGTCGCCGGGGGGAGCGGGCGGCCGGTGTCGTTGCTGCGGATCAGCAGGTCGACGTTGGTGCGCAGCGAGGTGAGCGGGGTGCGGAGCTCGTGGCCGGCGTCGGCGATCAGCCTCGTCTGCCGCTCGCGGGAGTTGGCGAGGGCGGTGCTCATCGAGTTGAACGAGGTGGAGAGCCGGGCGATCTCGTCGTCCCCGTGGACCGGGATGGTGGTGCCGACCTCCTCGGTGCGGGCGATGTGCTCGACGGCGTGGGTGAGTTGGTCGACCGGTTTGAGGGAGGAGTGGGCGACCAGGCGGCCGGCGACGGCGGCGAGCAGGATGCCGCCGACGGACACGGCGCCGAGCAGGATGGCGAGGCCCTGGAGGGAGTCTTCGACGGACTGGGTGGGGGTGGCCACCATGACGACGACCGGCACCGTGTAGCGGGTGTCCGCGGTCAGCCGGACCAGAGCCGGGTCCCCGTTGGTGAACCGGCCCTCCCGGATGATCGACTGACCGAACTTGAGGCGGAACACGGCGGCGTCCCCGGGCTCGGTGACGATCGCCTTGGTCGCGCCCTGGGGCAGGCAGACTCCCTTCCCCTGGGCGAGGAACTGGGTGTCCCGGGGGGCGGCTCCGCTGAGCTCCGGGAGACCGCTGCCGTGTTGGTGGTCCAGCGCCTGTTCCGGGGTGCTGTAGCAGTCGAGGGCGGGCCCCCGGGGCGGCATGGGCAGCGGTGCGCTGACCAGGTCGGTCCGGACCTGGTTGTAGAGCTGCTTCTCCACGATGAACCAGCACGCCAGCGCGGACAGCGCGATGGCCACCGCCACCGCCGCCGCGCTCAGGAAGGTGAGGCGGCTGCGCAGGGAGCGGGAGCGGAACCAGTGGGCGAGGCGCCGCCGGCGGCCCCGGGTGCGGGGCGGGGCCAGGGGGGGAGGGGGTACGGGGGTCACGCGTGGGTGCCGGCGGCCGGGCGCAGGGCGTAGCCGACGCCGCGTACGGTCTGGATCAGGCGGGGCATGCCGCCCTGCTCGGTCTTGCGGCGCAGGTACATCACGTACACGTCGAGGGAGTTCGAGGACGGCTCGAAGTCGAAGCCCCAGACCGCCTTGAGGATCTGTTCGCGGGTGAGGACCTGGCGGGGGTGGGAGAGGAACATCTCCAGCAGCATGAACTCGGTGCGGGTGAGCTCGATCGGCTTCCCGGCCCGGGTGACCTCGCGGGTGGCGGTGTTCATCCGCAGGTCGGCGAAGGCGAGGACCTCGCTCTCGTCCTCGGCGGCGGCGCGGGCGGCGGCCTCGGCGGCGAGGGCGTTGCGGCGCAGCAGGGCGCGGACGCGGGCGAGCAGTTCGTCGAGTTCGAAGGGCTTGGCGAGGTAGTCGTCGGCACCGACGTCGAGGCCGGTGACGCGGTCGCCGACGGCGTCGCGGGCGGTGAGCATCAGCACCGGGACGGTGTCGCCGCGCGAGCGCATCCGGCGGACGGCGGTGAGGCCGTCCATCCGGGGCATCATGATGTCCAGCAGGACGAGGTCGGGCCGGTCGCGCTCGACGGATTCCAGTGCTTCGTAGCCGTCGGTGGCGGTGGCGACCTCGTAACCCTCGAAGGCGAGGCTGCTCTCCAGGGCGTCCCGGAGGGCGGGTTCGTCGTCGACCACGAGGAGCCGGGCGGAGGGGTGGCCGGGCTCGGCGGGGGTGCGGTCGTCGGCGGACGGGGTCATGGGCGGCTGCCCTTTCTCGTCGGGTGGAGGGCCTGCTGGGCCTGCTGGGAGCAATTGTCCGTCGCGCGGACGGTGCCGGGACGGTTCGGCCTACACGTTCTGGCCGGCTTCGAGCTTCGGCAGGACCTGCTTGATGGAGTCGATCGGGATGGCGAAGCCGAGGCCGACGCTGCCGGCCGTGCCGCCGCCGGCGGTGGAGCTGGTGCCGTTCGGGGCGTACATGGCCGAGTTGATGCCGATGACCTGGCCGTTGGCGTTGATCAGCGGGCCGCCGGAGTTGCCGGGGTTGAGGGCGGCGTCGGTCTGGAAGGCCTTGTAGGTCGTGGTGGTGCCGCTGGTGGACGGGGGCTGGCCGCCGCGCAGTCCGGGCAGGGTGGGGAAGCCGAAGCCGCCGTTGCCGCTGGTGCTGCCCTCGTCGAGCTGGACGGTGACGTCGCGGTTCTCGGCGCTGATGATGCCGGAGGTGACGGTGCCCGTGAGGCCGTCCGGGTTGCCGATGGCGACGACCGGGTCGCCGACGGCCACGGTGGAGGAGTTGCCGAGGACGGCGGGGGTGAGGTTCTTGGCGCCGGTGGCGGTGATGACGGCGACGTCGAGGGACTTGTCGGTGCCGGTGACGGTGGCCTGCGCGGTGGAGCCGTCCTTGAAGGTGACGGTGATCCTGCCGCCGGCGGCCGCGCTGTCGATCACGTGGTAGTTCGTGAGGATCCGGCCGTCCTTGTCCAGGACGACGCCGGTGCCGGTGGCGGTGCCGTTGCCGTTCTTGACGGTGATCTGGACGACGCTGGGCGAGACGGCGGCGGCGATGGCCGCCACGTCGGCGCTGCCGTCGCTGCGGGCGGAGACCGGGCTGGCGACGGTGCCGACCCGGGTGTCGCCGGACTGCCGGTCGGCGGCGACCAGGCCGCCGGTGACCCCGCCCAGGACGGCTGCGACCGCGGCGACGGCGGTCACCAGGGCGAGCCGGCCGCGCAGCAGGCCGCGCCGGGCCCGGCTGCCGCGACCGCCGTGGCCCTCGGGGCCCTCGGGGGAGCCGGGGCCGATGAGGGTGGGCGGCTCGGGCGGCATGGGCGGGGGAGGCGGCGGTCCGTCGAAGCCGCCGCCGGAGTGGTCCTCGCGGTGGCCGTACCCGGCGGGGCCGGTGCTGCCCGTGGTGCTGCCGAGCACGGTGCCCTCGATCACCCGGGGCTGGTACGGGCCGTACGGGTCCTGGTTCGGGTCCCGGTACGGGTGCTGGTACGGGTCGCCGGCGTGCTGCTGCTGTTCGCTCATGCCGACCAAGCTCCGCCCGGCGGATGAGGACGGGATGAGAACCGGCTCAGAACGGGGAGAGAAGCCCGTTGGGTTCTCATAAAGCCTGGTCAGGTGGCCTGTGGAGCGGAGCAGGGGATTCCTGTTCCGCTCCCCGTGCTACTCCGTCGGGGCCTGGCCGGGCGCCGCGCCGTCGCAGCCGCAGGAACGGCGGATGACCAGGCGGGACGGGAACTTGCGGACCCGCTCGGTGTCCGAGCCGGGCACCATCAGCGAGTCGTCCAGGACCAGGTCCACGGCGGCGCGGGCCATCGCGTCGCGGTCGGAGGCGACGGTGGTCAGCGGCGGGTCGGCGAGCGCGGCCTCCGGGACGTCGTCGAAGCCGGCCACCGCGAGGTCCTCCGGGACGCGCAGGCCGACCTCGCGGGCGGCCCGCAGCACGCCGATGGCCTGGTCGTCGGTGGAGCAGAAGACCGCCCGCGGGCGGTCCGGGGAGCGCAGCACGTCGAGGGCGACCTCGTAGGCGCCGTAGCGGTGGAAGGGGGCGTCGATCAGGTGCGGTTCGGTGGGGACGCCGTGCGCGTCCATGGCGCGCTGCCAGCCCTCGACGTGGTCGATGACCGGGTCGCCGGGGGCGGGGGACTCCACCGGGCCGCCGAAGCAGGCGACGTACGGGTGCCCGTGCACCTCCAGCAGGTGGCGGACGACGGCCTCGGCGCCGCCCACGTCGTCGGTGACCACCGCGACGTCGTCGATCGCCTCGGGGCGGCGGTGCAGCAGGACCACCTTGGCGCCCTCCATCGCGGCGAACTCCTCCGCGGCGCGCTGCGAGGGGCCCTGGCTGACCAGGATCAGGCCGGAGACGCGCATCCCGAGGAAGGCGCGGACGTAGTGGACCTCGCGGTCGTCCACGTAGTCGGAGTTGCCGATCAGCACGAGCTTGCCGCGCTCGGAGGCGGCCCGTTCGACGGCGTGCGCCATCTCGGCGAAGAACGGCTGGCGGGCGTCCGGGACGACCATGCCGATCAGGTTGGTCCGGCGGGAGGCCATCGCCTGGGCGACGCTGTTCGGCCGGTAGCCGAGCTGCTCGATCGCCGCGAGGACCTTCTCCCGGGTCGCGGGCGCGACCGGTCGCGGCCCGTTGTTGATGACGTAGCTGACGACCGCGGTCGAGGTCCCAGCCAGTCGGGCTACATCGTCGCGCGTCACTTTGGCCACGAGTGGAGTCTACGCGTGTGGTCTGCGGGGCGGCAGTGGGAGCGGGGGCCGCCGTCGGGTGGACGGCGGGCGACTGCGGGATGAACCGGACAAGCCGGGCGGGGGGCGGCCCGCCCGGCCGGGTCAGGCCTCCAGCGAGCCCGCGGGGTGCTGCGCGAGGTCCGGGCGCTCGCCCTTGTCGGGCTTCTCGGGGACGACGAAGCGGTAGCCGACGTTGCGCACCGTGCCGATCAGCTGCTCGTGCTCCACGCCGAGCTTGGCGCGCAGCCGCCGGACGTGGACGTCCACCGTCCGGGTGCCGCCGAAGTAGTCGTAGCCCCAGACCTCCTGCAGCAGCTGGGCCCGGGTGAAGACCCGGCCGGGGTGCTGGGCGAGGTACTTGAGCAGCTCGAACTCCTTGAAGGTGAGATCGAGCGCCCGGCCCTTGAGCTTCGCGGAGTAGGTGGCCTCGTCGACCGAGAGGTCGCCGTTGCGGATCTCCATCGGGCTGTCGTCGGTGACGACCTGGAGCCGGCCGAGCGCGAGCCGCAGCCGGGCCTCGACCTCGGCCGGGCCGGCGGTGTCCAGCAGGACGTCGTCGATGCCCCACTCGGCGGTCACGGCGGCCAGGCCGCCCTCGGTGACCACCAGGATCAGCGGGCAGCCGATGCCGGTGGAGCGCAGCAGCTGGCAGAGGCTGCGGATCTGCGGCAGGTCGCGCCGGCCGTCGACCAGGATGACGTCCGCGCTGGGGGTGTCCACCAGGGCCGAGCCCTCGGCGGGCGCCACCCGGACGTTGTGCAGCAGCAGGCCGAGGGCGGGCAGTACCTCGGCCGAGGGTTGCAGTGCGTTGGTGAGGAGGAGCAGAGAACTCATACCCGGTGGTCCCCTTTCCGGGTCGTCGCGGTCGCTTCACGGCTGCCGCCACAGCCGAATGGCGCACGTGCTGAGGGGGAGGAGAGGACGACGGGCGCCTGGGGCGTACCGGGGGAGCGGACGGCGCGCAGGGCGCGACGGCTGACCCGCCGGGGGTCCCGCAACCCCTGGCGCACCGTTTCCGTCCCGCTCATCACCGCGTAGCTCATCACCGCGAACCCTCCGGTCTGGGCCGGCACCGGGCGGCGGCCCGGCGCCGGTGGCGACGTCCCGGCCGGCCGGCACGTCGTTGTGCCGCGTCGGACGGGCCGGTTCCTGCGGCGCGCCGGGGGTGGGCCGACGAATCGCACGAACGTCCGTACTGGCGTCCTGAAAGCACAAAAGGACCCGGGGGCGACTCTGCCCGGATCCCTCTTGGTCGTCGAGAATAGCCGACCCGCTCGCGCACCGGGAGTGTTCGAATCCGGCGCTTCGCTCTTTTCGGGCGTGCGCCGGGTGAGTCTGGACACAACTTCGAGCGCCGCACCGCACCGGCCGGGCCAGGGCGATTGCCGGTCGTGGTGGCGGACACGCCATCATGGGACGCACATCGGCGGCGCAGCGCGGGTCCATCGTTCGGGTGGTCGGGCGGCCGTTCCGGTGGCGAGCCGGACCGGGGTCCCGGGACCGGGCGAGGACGACGAGAAGGGGTGGCCCGATGAGCGCGACCACCGAGCCCGCGAGCGGCGCCCGGGTGCGCGGGACGATCCGCTACTGGGCGGCGGCGAAGTCCGAGGCCGGGCTGGCCGAGGAGCCGTACGAGGCGGCGACCCTCGCGGAGGCGCTGGCGGACGCCAAGGCGCGGCACGCCGACAAGCCGAAGCTCGTCCGGCTGCTCGGGCACAGCTCGTACCTGGTCGACGGCGCCCAGGTGGGCGCCCGGGACCACGCGACCGTCGCCCTGACCGAGGGCGGGACGGTCGAGGTCCTCCCGCCGTTCGCGGGAGGCTGAGCGGCGTGACGGACATGAACGACCCGAACCGCGGCGGCTACGGCGAGTGGCCGCAGCAGCCCCAGGCCCCGCAGGGCCCGCCGGCGCCGCAGGGGTACCCCCAGCACGCGCAGTACCCGCAGCACGCGCAGCAACAGCAGCCGCCGTCGCCGTACGGCTACCCGGTGGACGACGCGGCGGCGACCACGGTGCTGCCGCCGGTGCCGGCCTTCGACGACCCGGCCGCGACCACGCTGCTGCCGCCCGTGCCGCCGATGGACGACGCGGCGACGACACTGCTGCCGCCGGTGGTGGTCTCCGGTGCGATGCCCCCCGCGGCGCCCGCCCCCTCGCGGCAGCACCCCGGGCAGGTCCCGGCGCCGCACCAGCCGCCGGCGCGGTCACCGCGGCAGCAGGCGCAGGCCGAGCCCCCGGGGCAGCCCCGGGCCCGGGCCCGGCACGCCGCCCCGGCGCCGCAGCCCGAGGCCGCGCAGCAGGCGGTGGCCCTCGACCAGCCGACCATGACGCTCAAGCGCCCGGCCGCCCCCGGCCCGACGGGCCAGCCCGGTCAGCCCGGCCAGCCGGGTCACCTCGGTCAGCCGGGGCAGCCGGGTCCGGGGTTCGCCCCGGCCGCGCCGCCCTTCGCGGCGGCCGCGGCCCAGCCCGCACCGCCCGTCGCCCCGCGCGGGCGGACCGGCTCGCCGATCAACGACCCGGGCCTGCAGCCGGCCCTGATCACGGCCGGCGCGGCCGCGCTGCTGGCCGGCGGTGCCGCGCTCGGGCAGGTGGCGCTGGCCCTGGTGGTCGCGCTGCTGCAGCTGCTGACGGCGGCCGGCTGGTTCCGGCTGAACGGCATGTGGCCGGCCCGCCAGGGCATCCTGCTCGCGGCGCTGGCCGGTCTCACGGCGGACGCGGCGGTGCTGCTGGCGGACTCCGACGGTGGCGTGGCGGCCGTGGTGGGCACCCTGGGCGGGTTCTTCCTGCTGGTCCTGGTGCTGCAGACGTTCCGGCCGTCGGACCCGAAGGAGCGGTTCTACGCGCTGACCGTGCTGGGCTCGGCCACCGTGGTGACGGCGCTGTGCACCACGCTGCTGCTGGCCGACTGGGTGCCGGCCGGGGTGGGCGCGGTCGCGCTGGCCACCCTGCTGGCGGCGGCGCCGCTGCCCGGCCCGAAGCAGCTGGGCCCGGTCCTGGGCCTGGTCGCGGCCGTCGCGCTGGGTCTGGCGGTGGGCGCCCCGGTGGCGCTGGGCGCGCTCGCGGGGCTGGGGGCGCTGGTCGGACGCCGGGTCGCGGCGTACGACTTCCCGTCCCGCTTCGTGCACATGACGGCGGGCGTGGCGCTGCCGCTGGCGGTGGCCGCGCCGCTGATCTGGATCGCCACCGACCTGCTGGCCTGACCGCCGGGGGCGGAGGCCGCCCTTCCCGTACGACGTCCCGCCCCGGAACCATGCTCCGGGGCGGGACGTCGTACGGTCGTGCGGGAGCGGCCGGGGCCGGAGGCGCCGCCACGGGACGACGGGCGGCAGCGAACGGCGGCGACAGCGACGGCAACCGCAACGACAGCGACAAGCGACAAGCGACAAGCGACAAGCGACAAGCGACAGCGAACGAGCACAGCGACCGGCGACGACGGGGGACACGATGCGCGGATGGCTGAAGGCCACGATCGGCCTGGTGGTGGTCTCCGGCCTCCTGGTGGGCGCCGACCGGATCGCGGTCGGCGTCGCCGAGGACGAGGCCGCCGACCGGATCGTGAAGAGCGGCCGGATGAGCCAGCGGCCCGACGTCTCGATCGAGGGCTTCCCGTTCCTCACCCAGGTGCTGTCGATGAAGCTGGACGACGTCCGGATCTCCGCCGACGGCCTGACCGTCGGCGACGGCAGCCACCAGGTGGCGCTGCACTCGTTCAAGGCCAAGCTCGCCGGCGTCGAGGTGGGCGACAGCATGAACAGCGCCACCGTGGACAGCGGCACCGGCAGCGGGGTGATCTCGTACCCGGACCTCGCGCAGCTGCTGCCGCCGGCCTCCCAGCTGCTGAAGGGCACCAAGCTGCCGGTGGGCAGCAGCACCCGGCTGAGCCTGTCCTACGGCGGGCCGGGCAAGGTGAAGGCCTCGCTGGGCCCGATCGCGATCGGCGAGGGCACCGTGCACAACGACGGGAACACCGTCACGGTGGACGGCTTCCGGCTGAGCTCCCTGGCGGGGATGGTCGCCGGGGTCACCAACCAGCAGATCGAGCCGATGAGCTTCACCCTCGACTCGCTGCCGGCCGGGCTGAAGCTGGCCGCCAAGCAGGGCGACCAGGACGGCGTGACGCCGCTGCCGGAGGGCCTCCAGCTGACCTTCGACGGCAAGGGCGTCAAGCTCCTGGGCTGAGCCCCGCCGCCGAAGCACCGCTGAAGCTTCGCCGAAGCACCGCCGAAGCACCGCCGAGGCTCCGCTGAAACGTTCCGCTCCGCGAGACGCGCTGTCCAGCGCGCACCGCGGAGCGGTGTCGTTTCGGGCCCTTGTGCGCCACCCGGGGGCGGCCCGGCCGGGTCCGGCAGGCCTGCTGGATGTCAAATCTCGCCATGCGGCTGTTTTGATCTCAATATTCGATACGCTGATGACAGCGGGCCGTCGGTGTCCCTAGCATCGTCGGCATGAAGCGACAGACGGATCTCACGAAGCGGCGGGCGGTCGACCTGTGCCGCGTGTCCGCCTGTCTGTGTCGAATGCGCTGACTCGGCGTCCTGGCAGGGCAGTTGACGCCCGCCGCCGATCTCCCCGGTGACCGTTCCCGGCTGTACTCGCGGGTCGGCGCCGATGTACTCCGCAGTTCCCCGCCCGGCCCCACCGGTCCATCCCTCCCGTCCCAGTATTCGGACAGCGATTCGGACCACCCCGCCCGGGTGACCCTGCAGCACCCTCCTGAGCAGCACCTTCCGCCAACCGCCCTCGGATGGAGAACACCACCATGAGCCGCAGCGACGTCCTGGTCGACGCCGACTGGGTCCAGGCCCACCTGGACGACCCGAAGGTCGTCATCGTCGAGGTCGACGAGGACACCTCCGCCTACGACAAGAACCACATCCGCAACGCCGTCCGGATCGACTGGAAGCAGGACCTCCAGGACCCGGTCCGCCGCGACTTCATCGACCAGGCCGGCTTCGAGGCGCTGCTCAGCGCCAAGGGCATCGCCAACGACGACACCGTCGTCCTGTACGGCGGCAACAACAACTGGTTCGCCTCGTACGCCTACTGGTACTTCAAGCTGTACGGCCACGGCGACGTCCGCCTGCTGGACGGCGGCCGCAAGAAGTGGGAGCTGGACTCCCGCGACCTGGTCGCCGAGGTGCCGGCCCGCCCCGCCACCGAGTACAAGGCGCAGGCCGCCGACTCGTCGATCCGCGCCTTCCGCGACGACGTGATCGCCGCCATCGGCAACCTCAACCTGGTCGACGTCCGCTCGCCCGACGAGTTCTCCGGCAAGTTGCTCGCCCCGGCCCACCTCCCGCAGGAGCAGTCGCAGCGCCCCGGCCACGTGCCGAGCGCCCGCAACATCCCGTGGGCGAAGAACGCCAACGACGACGGCACCTTCAAGAGCGACGACGAGCTCAAGGCGCTGTACGAGGCCGAGGGCATCGATCTGGCGAAGGACACCATCGCCTACTGCCGCATCGGCGAGCGCTCCGCGCTCACCTGGTTCGTGCTGCACGAGCTGCTCGGCCAGGAGAACGTCAAGAACTACGACGGCTCGTGGACCGAGTACGGCAGCCTCGTCGGCGTGCCGATCGAGCTCGGCAGCAACTGAGCCCCGGCTCGACCCGTAAGTCAGAAGGGAAGTACAGACATGTGCGGTGCGAAGGCCGGCGGCCCGGACCTGGCAGGAGTTGACGTGGCGAACGAGACGATCATCCAGGGTTCGGTGACCCGCGACGGTGAGCCGGTCAACGGCTACGTCCGGCTGCTGGACGAGAACAACGAGTTCACGGCCGAGGTGCCCACCTCGGCGACCGGCCAGTTCCGGTTCTTCGCCCGTCCGGGCAAGTGGACCCTGCGCGCGCTGGTGCCGGGCCAGACCGTGGACCGTCAGGTGGTGGCCTCCCAGGGCACCGCCGTCGAGGTCGCGATCGCGGTCTGACCGGCGCGGACCGGAGTGTGACACCCCCGAGGGCCCCTGCCGTGCAGGGGCCCTCGGCCGTACCGTGGAGGGGTGCAGGGAAGGCGGCGGCGTCGCTACTACTTCGCCATGATGGGCGTGTGCCTGGGACTGTTCGTCCTGGCCTGGGGCGTGGTGCGGTTCTTCTCGGTCGGCGCGGCGATCGGCATGTGCGTGGTCGCGATGGTGATCCCGCCCGCCGCCGCGGTGTTCGCCAACAAGCGGGACCCGGACGACGACTGGTGGAACGACCCGCGCTGGGACGATCCGAAGTGGGACGAGCCCGGCCACGACCGGGACCGCCCCGACCACGAGCAGCGGCCGTAGTCCGCGAGCGTCCGGCGGGCACCGGCGGCCCGCGGACGTCAGTAGACGAGCGCCTGGACGCCGTCCGCCATGATCTCGCTGACGAAGACCTGCGCGCCCGCGATCCGGACACCCTCGACGGTGTCCTTCTGCTCGATCCCGCGCCGGGCCGCGCACTGGGTGCACAGCGTCACCGAGCCGGACGCCAGGATCGAGTCCAGCAGGTCCGGCAGCGGCGCCGCGTGCGGCAGTTCGAACTCGGCCGCCCGGCCCGGCAGCGCGAACCAGGAGGACTCCCCGGTCAGCCAGAGCGACACCTCGATCCCACTGGCGACGGCCACCGCCGCCACCGTGAACGCCTGCGAGCACCGCTCCGGCGCGTCCGCCCCTGCGGTGACCTTGATGACCAGTTTCTTCGACATGGCGCCACCTTAGAGGTCGCGTCGGCCCCGCCGTCCGTCATCCCGGGAACCCGTGGGCAAAGCTTGGGCGGCGTGGTGGCCGCGACGGAAAACCACGACGTGGTGGGGCTCACCGCGACCGCTCGGAGCCCGACGGATAGAGTGACCGGAGCAAAATCCACCACACTGTCGCCGCCTGGGAGCCCCCCGTGTCCGGTCTGGAAATGTTCTTCGACGGTCTGCTGGCCCTGATGGCCGTGCTGATCACCTGGTTCGCCATCTTCTCGGTGATGAAGCTGTACCAGGGCCAGCGCTGAGTCTGCCGTACGGTTGAGGCAGCCCCACACCGACGACGACAGCGACCAGGAACATGATCGAGATCCCCTCTGACCTCCACAAGGACGTCGTGCCGCTCGCCTTCCTCCTCGGCACCTGGGAGGGCGCGGGCGTCTACGACTTCCCGGGCACGGAGAAGTGCAACTTCGGCCAGGAGATCGTGATCCGTCACGACGGCCGCCCCTTCCTGGAGTTCCGCTCCCGCACCTGGGTGCTGAACGGCGAGGGCGAGAAGGTCCGTCCGCTGGAGAACGAGCACGCGTTCTGGCGCATCACGAGCAACACCGACGGCACCTCCGGCGTCCGCGGGATCGAGATCTCCTCCGTCCGTGACGACGGCACGGTCGAGATCTGGTACGGCGAGCTGGCCGACGGCAAGCCGCAGGTCGACGTCTCCACCGACGCGGTGGCCCGGATCGAGGGCTCGCCGGAGTACTCCGGCGGCAAGCGGCTGTACGGCTTCGTCAACGGCGAGCTGCTCTGGGTCGGCGAGAAGGCCGCCCCGAACGTGCCGCTGCGCCCGTACATGTCCGCGCAGCTGAAGAAGGTGCTCAGCCCGGCGCAGCTGATCAAGGACATCAACGACCTGCCGGACGACGGCATCGCCTTCTTCCAGTAGGCACAGTCCGCGCAAGGGTGGGGACCGGTCCGTGGCCGGTCCCTACACTTGCCTCAGGACCCCCCGACCTTGGCAGGGACAGACCCGTGGCGGACACCGGCACCACCGACTGGCAGCTCTCCGGCGACTGGAAGAGCGACCTTCGCGAGCGCGGCTACCGCCTCACGCCGCAGCGGCAGCTCGTGCTGGAGGCCGTCGACGCGCTCGACCACGCCACCCCGGACGACATCCTCTGCCACGTCCGCCGGACGGCCAGCGGCATCAACATCTCCACCGTCTACCGGACCCTGGAGCTGCTGGAGGAGCTGGGCCTGGTCTCGCACGCCCATCTCGGCCACGGCGCCCCGACCTACCACCTGGCCGGCCGCCACCACCACCTGCACCTGGTCTGCCGGGACTGCGAGAAGGTCACCGAGACCGGGACCGAGATCGCCCAGCCGCTGATCGACAGCCTGCGCGCGCAGCACGGCTTCGACACCGACCTCAAGCACTTCGCCATCTTCGGCCGCTGCGCCGACTGCACCGCCAAGCTCGCCGACGGCCGGTCGTAAGCTGGCCGGTATGACCGGTGTGAAGAGCCCGCTGCTTGCCCTGCCCGGAGCCGTCCCCGCCGAGGGGGCCGACGAGGGCGTCGCCGCCCACTACGGCGACCTGTTCCGCGAGCAACGCCACCTCGCGCGGGGCACCGGCTTCGTCGACCTCTCGCACCGCGGGGTGGTCACCGTCACCGGTGCGGACCGCCTCTCCTGGCTGCACCTGCTGCTCACCCAGCACGTCAGCGAACTGCCCGCGCAGCAGGCCGCCGAGGCGCTGGTGCTCTCCCCGAACGGGCACGTCGAGCACGCGCTCTACCTGGTGGACGACGGCACCACCACCTGGGCGCACGTCGAGCCGGGCACCCAGCAGGCGCTGGTCGGCTACCTGGAGAGCATGAAGTTCTTCTACCGGGTGGAGGTCGCCGACGCGACCGCCGAGTACGCCGTGGTCCACCTGCCGGCCGGCTCCGCCGCCTCCGTCGAGGGCGCCGCCGCCGTCCGTGAACTCCCCTACGGGCGCGACCTGTTCGTGCCACGCGGTGATCTGGAGAAGCTCACCGCCGGGTACGGGCCGGCGGTCGGCGTCTGGGCGTACGAGGCGCTGCGGATCGAGGGCCACCGGCCCCGGCTCGGCTTCGAGACCGACCACCGGACCATCCCGCACGAGGTGGACTGGCTGCGCACCGCCGTCCACCTGCAGAAGGGCTGCTACCGCGGTCAGGAGACCGTCGCCCGGGTGCACAACCTGGGCCGCCCGCCGCGCCGGCTGGTCTTCCTGCACCTGGACGGCACCGAGGAGACGCTGCCGCCGCACGGCACCGAGGTGCGGCTGGCCACCGACCCGGACGGGCGGTCACTGGGCTTCGTGACCTCCTCGGCCCGGCACCACGAGCTGGGGCCGATCGCGCTCGCGATCGTCAAGCGGAACGTCCCGGTGGACGCGGTGCTGCTGGCCGGGACGGTGCCGGGCACCCAGGACGTGATCGTCCCGCAGTAGGCCCGGTCCTCCAGCCCCCGGTCCTCCAGCCCCCGGTCCTCCAGCCCCCGGTCCTCCAGCCCCCGGTCCTTCAACCTCGGGTGCTTCAACCCCGGGTGCTTCAGACCTCGACGAGGACGGTGAACGGGCCGTCGTTCACCAGCGCCACCCGCATGTCGGCGCCGAACCGGCCCGTCTCCACCTTGGCGCCCAGCGCGCGCAGCCGGGCGACCACCTCGTCCACCAGCGGTTCGGCGACCGGGCCGGGGGCGGCGGCGTTCCAGGTGGGGCGGCGGCCCTTGCGGGCGTCGCCGTAGAGCGTGAACTGGCTGATCACCAGCAGGGGCGCGCCGAGGTCGGAGCAGGACTGCTCCACGCCTTCCTCGTTCGCCGGCAGCAGCCGCAGCGTCCAGAGCTTGCGGGCCAGTTGGGCGGCCTTGGCGTCGGTGTCGTCGTGCGTGACGCCGACCAGGACGCAGAGCCCGGGCCCCTCGATCGCACCGACGGTCTCACCGGCCACGGTCACCCGGGCCTCGGTCACTCGCTGCACCACTGCTCGCATGCCGCCATTGTGCCGGAGCGCCGGACGGCGGGCGGAGGGCCCCGGGCGGGCCGGGTCGCCCAGGGGGGCGGGAGCCGGGGCAGCCCGCCACGGTGCCGCGTCCGCGGCCCGGCCCACGCCCTCGATCGCCGCCGTGCGCCCCGTCACGCGCGTTCCGGGGGTCGTCCCACCCCGTCCTCGCCGCCGGCTCCCTCGCGCCCGGCACGCGCTCCGTCCGACGCGCCGCGTCCCCCACGTGCGTCACAGGAGTTGTCCCAGGGCGCACGGGAGGGGCGTGCGTGATGGTGGCGCACGCCGTGATGTGGGCGCCTGCGCTGGTTCGGGCGCCACTCTTCCTGCGGAAAGGGCTCGTCATATCAGCCACCCCCGTTCGCCAGGGGGCCGTTCGGGTGCACGGGCGGTGCGCCCGCGCCGGGCGGGGTGGCACGCTGGGGGACCGTACGAAGGGTCCGGGGCGCCATGAGGTCCGCCGCGCCGGGCCGGGTTCGGCCGGGCGGTCGAGCCGGTAGGTCAGGTGTTCCGGTGGCGTTCCCCCCTACGGGTGGTCGCGGCCGGGGAGCGCAACCTCCGGGGGGCTCCCGGGCGTGCCGACGGACGGAACGCCGAGCCCGTCGGGGGACGGGCCGGACCGGCGGCAGGGACGGGGTGCCGCGAGCGGGCGGGATCGGACGACGGCAGGTGGTTGGGTGATGGACGCGAGCAGCGCGGCGCGGGACCGGTCCGGGCAGGTGGCGCAGGCCCCCGGGAGCCCGGGCGGACCGGTGGCGGCCGTGGAGGACGAGCCCGATCTGGAGCGGCTGGGCCTGGACCAGCTGCGGGTGCTGCGCCGGGAGACGCTGGAGCAGGAGGCCGACCTGTCCTACCTGCGGCGGCTGCTGCACGGGCGGATGGACATCCTGCGCGCCGAGCTGGACCGGCGCCCCGGCGTGGGCCCGGTCCGCTCGGCCGGCGTGTCCGGGCCCGACCCGGCCCCCGGCGACCTGCTGGACCGGCTGCCGGCCATCCTCAGCGACGCACCCTCCACGGTGCGGCGCTCGGCCCGGCACGTCACCCTCGGCCCGCCGCGCACCCGGGAGTCCCGGCTGGAGGCGGACGCGTTGATGGGCGACGTCCAGCTGGCCGATCTGGCCGCGCACCCGGCCGAGGAGCTGCTGGCCGCCCTGGAGCGGCTGCGGACGCACGAGCGGGAGGTGTCCGGCCGGCGCCAGCGGCTGCTGCGCACGGCCGACGGTTGCAACGCCGAGATCACCCGCAGGTACCGTGATGGGGAAGCACGGGTCGACGACCTGCTCGCAGGGGGGCCGCTCTGACCGGGTGAGTCGCTGCGGGCGGGGGCGGCCCGGGCTCGCTCCCGGCCCACCCTCGCCCCGGAAGGCACAATCCGCATGCCCCAGCTCGCCACCGCGCCCGTTCTCGCCGAGGTCATACGATCCGGCTTCGTCGAGGGTCGCCACCACGGGTCCCTGGTGCTGCTCGCCGCCGACGGCTCGGTCGAGTTCGCGCTGGGCGACCCGGACGCGCCGGTCTTCCCGCGGTCGACCGCCAAGCCCTTCCAGGCGGTGGCGACGTTGCGGGCCGGGCTGGAGCTCGGGGGCGAGCTGCTGGCGCTGGCGGCCTCCAGCCACTCTGCAGAATTGTTTCACCTGGCCGGTGTGCGGGCCATCCTCGACTCTGCCGGACTCGACGAATCCGCCCTGCGCACCCCGGCCGACCTGCCGCTGGACGAGACCGAGGCGGAACTGCTGCTCGGCGCCGGCGGCCACCGCGCCCCGATCCTGATGGACTGCTCCGGCAAGCACGCCGGCTGGCTGGCCGCCTGCGTGGCCAAGGGCTGGGACACCGCGAGCTACCTCGACCCCGCCCACCCCATCCAGCGGCTGGCCCGCGAGGCCCTGGAGGAGGGCACCGGCGAGACCTCAGCGCACACCGGTGTGGACGGCTGCGGCGCCCCGCTGCTGACCGTCACGCTGACCGGCCTGGCCCGCGGCTACCGCGGCCTGGTGCTGGCCGCCGAGGGCTCCGCGCCGCGCCGGGTGGCCGACGCGATGCGCGCCCACCCCGAGTACGTGGCCGGCACCCGCCGGGCCGACACCTGGTTGATGCGGGCGATCCCGGGCGCGCTGTCCAAGATGGGCGCCGAAGCCGTCCAGGTGGTGGCGCTGCCGGACGGCCGCGCGCTGGCCTTCAAGATCGACGACGGCGGCGAGCGCGCCCGCGGACCGGTGCTGGCGGCCGCGCTGCGCCGGCTCGGGGTGACCGGGGCGGACGAGACCGTCGAGCGGATCGGCGCGGCCCCGCTGTACGGCGGCGGCGTCCCGGTCGGGCAGGTCCGGGCGGCGTTCTGAGCCTGCGCCGCTCGCCCCGGCGGCCGTCCGCCGGGGTGCGGACGGCGCGGGGGCGGTGCACGGTGGACCGGGGGCCGTCGCACAGCTGAGGGAGTCCGCCATGACCGACCATGTGTACCGGGTGACCGAGATCGTCGGGTCCTCGACCGAGAGCGTCGACGCCGCGATCCGCAACGGGGTGGAGCGGGCCGCCCGGACGCTGCGCAACCTCGACTGGTTCGAGGTCTCGCAGGTCCGGGGCCATCTGGAGGACGGCCGGATCAAGCACTTCCAGGTCTGCATGAAGGTCGGCTTCCGGTTGGAGGACTGACCGGCGGGATCCCGAGGGGGCGGCCCGAGGACCGCCCGGGCGGGGCCGGCCGACCCGGTCGGCGCTCCGGCGGCACCCCGGTGGTTCCGCTGCCCGCCCCGCCTCGGGCCTGCCGCTGGTCGGCGACAGCGCGACCGCACCGGTCCGCAACCGACGTGCCGGCGGGCGGTTCTGACGGTCGTTCATGCCTGCGGCCCCGGAGAGCCGTTGCTCGCCGGGGCCGGACGCGCTGCCGTCCGGCCGCGGCTACGCGCTCAGCGGGTAGCGCGAGTCCAGGTCGCGGAATACCGCCCCGTTGAGGACGAAGGCCCGCTTGCACTCCTCGACCACCCGGCGCCGCTCGACCTCGTCCATCGCCGCTCCGGCCGCGTCCAGCCTGGCCCGGTACTCGCGCTTGAACGCGGCCGGGTTGGCGACCTCCTCGAAGACGTAGAACCGTACGCCGTCGCCCTTGCGCGCGAACCCCCAGGTCCGTTCCGCCACGCCGCGGATGATCTGGCCGCCCGACAGGTCGCCCAGGTAGCGGGTGTAGTGGTGCGCGATGTACCCGGCCGGCCACTCGGCGGCCAGCTGCTCCACCCGGGCGGCGTAGGCGGCGGTGGCGGGCAGCGGCGCCAGCCCGTCCCGCCAGTCGGGCCCGCGCAGGTGCGCCAGGTCGCGCTCGATGGCGGCGGTGCGCAGCAGCGCCCGGTCGACGAGGGGGCCGACGAGGGGGTGCTCCGCGAGCTGCCCGGTCCGGCTCTCCAGGGCCCGGTAGACGTACCAGAGCTGGCCGGTGAGGTCGGCGTACGCCTCGACCCCGAGCCGGCCGTGCAGCAGTCGGCTCATGAACGGGGACTGCTCGGCGGCCTCGTGCTCCTCGCTGCTGGCGGTGCGGAGCGCGGTGGAGAATTGGACGGGCTCGGGCGTGGGCATGCGGCCTCCAGGGAGCGGATGCGGCCGGGTCGGATTCCGCCCCGACGTCCTTGGTTAGCCTAACCTCACTCCGCATCATGCCGACAGCCTGTCGGCAAACCGCGTCCCCGATCCGCGCCGCAGGTCGGCCGCGGCCCGTTCCGTCCCCGCGCACGACAGAGGCCGGGGCCGCGGACGAATCCGCGAACCCCGGCCCCAGGCTGTCCCGACCTACCTCGAACGTCATGATCGAACGAGATCGGAACGACGGCTCAGTGGCCGCCCTGCTCCGCCAGGCGCTTGATCGAAGCGGTGACCTCGGCCTCGGCCTCGGCGCGGCCGACCCAGTTGGCGCCCTCGACGGACTTGCCGGGCTCCAGGTCCTTGTAGACCTCGAAGAAGTGCTGGATCTCCAGGCGGTCGAACTCCGACACGTGGTGGATGTCGCGCAGGTGCTCCCAGCGCGGGTCCGTCGCCGGGACGCAGAGCAGCTTGTCGTCGCCGCCGGCCTCGTCGGTCATGTGGAACATGCCGATCGCGCGGCACTTGATGAGGCAGCCCGGGAAGGTCGGCTCGTCCAGGATGACCAGGGCGTCCAGCGGGTCGCCGTCCTCGCCGAGCGTGCCCTCGACGTAGCCGTAGTCGGCCGGGTAGCGGGTCGAGGTGAAGAGCATCCGGTCGAGCCGCAGACGGCCGGTCTCGTGGTCGACCTCGTACTTGTTACGAGAGCCCTTCGGGATTTCGATAAGGACGTCGAACTCCAACGGTTCCTCCAAGGTAGGGACTGACAGAATCCAAGTGTCTCCTACGGGAGTGAGTGCTCGGGAAAGGGGCCGGTCGGTGGGCGCAGGGGGAGGGGCGGCTCGCCGCCGCAGGGGGACGGCCGCGGGGTTGTTCGGAGCGGTGCTGCTGGTCGCCGGGACGGTCCTGGCCTCGGGCGGTGCGTACGCGCAGCCCGCGCCGACCCCGGGCGGGCACAGCGCCGGGCAGGGCGAGGACGAGGACCACGACAGCCAGGGCGGCCACGACGGCAGGAAGGGCGACCGCGGGAAGGTCACCGCCAAGCCCCGGCCGGGTGACGGCCCGGGCCCCACGCCCACCCGCCGCTCGGGGGTGCCCGCCGCCTCGCCCACCGGCGGCGGCGACCCGGCCGCCGGGCGCCCGGCCCCGGCCCAGGCCGCCGTCCTGGCCGCCGCCGAGGCCGGCCCGGCGGCCGCCCTCCCCACCGCGCAGGGCCTCCAGCAGGCGCTCGCCGCCGCCGTCGCCGACCGCAACCTCGGCGACGTCACCTTCGCCGTCTCGGACGCCGCCAGTGGCCAACTCCTGTACGGCTCCGGGGAGAACACCCCGGCCACCCCCGCCTCGACCACCAAGCTCGCCACCTCGATCGCGGCGCTGTCGCTGATCCCCGGGGACACCCGGCTGAGCACCAAGGTGGTCCGCGGCGCGGCCCCGGGCACGATCATCCTGGTCGGCGGCGGCGACCCGACGCTCACCGCACTGTCCGCCGACCAGGTGCAGATCGGCGGACAGCCCGCCGACCCCGACACCGCCCCCGCCTCCCTGGACGCCCTCGCCCGGCAGACCGCCGCCGCCCTCTCCGCCGCCGGCACCACCACGGTCACCCTCGACTACGACCTCTCGATGTACGAGGGCGGCCCGCAGCACAAGAACCACGACGGGCAGAACATCGCCCTGGTCGTCCCGCTGATGGTGGACGAGGCCAAGGTGGACCCGAAGAGCCGGGAGGATGCTCCGGCCCGGGTCGCCGACCCGGCCGGCGCGGCCGCCGAGGCCTTCGCCGCCCTGCTCAAGGCCCAGGGCGTCACCGTGGAGGGCCGGGCCAAGCCCGCGGCCGCCCCCGCCGCCGTCGACGCACCCGTCCTCGGCCGGGTCGAGTCGCCCACGATCGCCCGGCTGGTCGAGCGCTTGCTGACCACCTCCGACAACCAGCTCGCCGAGGGGATCGCCCGCCAGGCCGCGCTCGCCGCCCACCAGCCGGCGAGCTTCGAAGGGGCGGCCGCCGCCGTCACCCAGGAGCTCGCCCGGCTCGGAGTGCCGATGGCCGACGTGGTCCTCAACGACGGCAGCGGCCTGCACCCGGGCAACGCGATCCCGCCCGCGGTCCTGGTCCGCCTGCTGTCCCTGGCCGCCTCCGACCAGCACCCCGCCCTGCGTCCGGTGCTCACCGGCCTCCCGGTCGCCGGCTTCACCGGCACCCTCGGCAAGCGCTACGGCTCCGGCTCGGGCGCCGCCGACGCGGCCGGCCTGATCCGCGCCAAGACCGGCACCCTCACCGGCGTCAGCACCCTCGCCGGCACCGTCGTCGACTCCGACGGCCGCCTTCTCGCCTTCGCCGTGATGACCCGCCCGCCCGCCACCGTCAACGTCGACACCGCCCGCGCCGCCCTGGACCGCATCGCCGCCCGCCTCGCCACCTGCGGCTGCCACTGACCCCGGCCCCTCCACCCCGCCCTCCCTGCCGGGGCGGCGCGAAGCGCGTCCGGACGCCCTCCGCCGTCGGCCCGGGCGCCACTTTCCGTCCCCTTCCGCGCGGGGCCGCTCCGCCCTTCCGGCGGCTCTTCCGCCCGGGCGGCGCGGTCGGCCATCCTGCCCGTACCGGAGGCGAGTTGGCGTACCGACCGGTTCCGCTCAGGGGCCGGGAGCCAGGGCGGCGGGAGGTCGGGAGAGGGGTGTTCGCGGC
This sequence comes from Kitasatospora sp. NPDC093550, assembly GCF_044764985.1. Lineage (NCBI taxonomy): Bacteria > Bacillati > Actinomycetota > Actinomycetes > Kitasatosporales > Streptomycetaceae > Kitasatospora > Kitasatospora sp. NPDC093550. The sequence goes on along the minus strand of NZ_JBIWJF010000039.1, from coordinate 15,408 downwards.
GGGTGGCTGCCGTTGGTGGTGGGGAGCACGTACGGTGAGGGCATGACGAGCGCGAGTGGCGGTGCTGACATGGTCGACTGGAACCTCGCGGTCGCAACCGCGACCAGACTGGTGCGGCCGGGGCCCGAGGTGAGCCGGGCGGAGGCGGCGGCCGTGGTCGCCGAGCTGCGCAGGCACGCCCTGGAGGCGGAGGAGCACGTACGGGCGTTCACCGGCATGCGGTCGTCGAGCCTGGCCCAGGCCGCGGCGACGCCGGTGCTGGTGGTGGACCGCCCCGGCTGGGTGCGGGCCAATGTGGCGGGCTTCCGGACGGTCGTCCAGCCGCTGGTGGAGAAGCTGCAGGCACGCCGGGCGAACAGCGCGGCGGCCGGGGTGTTCGGCACGGTGGGGGAGAAGGCGACCGGCATCGAGGTCGGCGCGCTGCTGGCGTTCCTGGCGACCAAGGTGCTGGGCCAGTACGAGACCTTCGCGCCGGCGGAGCCCTCGCTGGAGGCCCCGGACAGCCCGGCGGCGCTGTTCGACAAGCCGCGGTTGGGGCCGGAGGGCCCCGGGCCCGGCCGGCTGCTGCTGGTGGCGCCGAACATCGTGCACGTCGAGCGGGAGCTGGACGTCGACCCGTCCGACTTCCGGCTCTGGGTCTGTCTGCACGAGGAGACGCACCGCACGCAGTTCACGGCGGTGCCGTGGCTGCGCGATCACATCCAGTCCGAGGTGCAGTCCTTCCTCTCCGAGACGGACGTCGACCCGGGTGCGCTGCTGGAGCGACTGCGGGACGCGGCCGGTTCGCTCGGCGGGCTGCCGGGTGTCGGCGGGCGGGAGGGTGCCTCCTCCTCGAACCTGCTGGAGATCGTCCAGTCGCCCGCGCAGCGGGAGATCCTCGGCCGGCTGACGGCGGTGATGTCGCTGCTGGAGGGCCACGCGGACGTGGTGATGGACGGCGTGGGCCCGGCCGTGGTGCCGACGGTCGCGGAGATCCGGGAGAAGTTCCAGCAGCGCCGGGACCGCGGCGCGAACCGGCTGGACCTGCTGCTGCGCCGGCTGCTGGGCATGGACGCCAAGCTGCGGCAGTACCAGGACGGCGCGGTCTTCGTGCGCGGGGTGGTGGAGCAGGTCGGCATGGAGGGGTTCAACCGGGTGTGGACCTCGCCGAACACGCTGCCGACCAAGGAGGAGATCCACGACCCGGCCGCCTGGGTGGCGCGGGTGGCCCGCTGAGTGCACCGGGGGTGACGCGCTCGCGCCGCGAGCCGGGCGGCAAGCGGCGCGGGGCGGTCAAACCCGCTCGTACGAGTGGTCCAATCGGGCAGATGCCGAGTGAAGAAGCGTTTCTTCATTCACCCGAACGTGGGACGGTGGTCGTACCGGTGGCGCGGGTGGCGTAGCGGGTCGCTCCTTTCTGCCACCATCTGTGAGCGCCCGGTAACAGGGTGCTCACAGTCGGTGTGCGGCCCCGCCGCCCGCCGCAGTCCTGTCCCCCCTCCGTCGAGGAGTCGTCCGCCGTGGGCCCTCACCCCGCCGTCGCCGCGATACGCCTGGCCGTTCGCCGCACGCTCACCGACCTCGCCGCCGAGGCCGGTTCCACCTTCACCGCGCCCGTGCGCGGGCCCCGCGAGCGCCCGGCCGGGGCGCCGCTGGTGGGTGCCGCCGTCGGCACCACCCTGATCGGCAACGCCGCCCGCCACCCCTCCGGCCTGCCCCGGACCCCGGCCGCGCCCGGCTCGCCGCTCGTCCTGGTCGCCGTCAGCGGCGGCGCGGACTCCATGGCGCTGGCCATCGCCGCCGCCTTCGAGGCCCCCAAGATCGGCCTGCGGGTCGGCGCCGTCACCGTCGACCACGGCCTGCAGCCCGGCTCCGCCGAGCGCGCCGACCAGGTGGCCGAACGGCTGCGCTCGCTCGGCCTCGACCCGGTCGAGGCGATCCCGGTGCGGGTCGGCCGGACCGGCGGCCCGGAGGCGGCCGCCCGGGACGCCCGCTACGCGGCCCTGGACGAGGCCGCCGACCGCCACGGCGCCATCGCCGTCCTGCTCGGCCACACCCGGGACGACCAGGCCGAGACCGTGCTGCTGGGCCTGGCCCGCGGTTCGGGCGCCCGTTCGCTGGCCGGGATGCCGGCCCAGAAGGGCCGCTACCGCCGCCCGCTGCTGGAGCTGGACCGGGCCGCCACCCGGCAGGCCTGCTCCGCCCAGTCGATCCCGGTCTGGGACGACCCGCACAACTGTGATCCCGCCTACACCCGCTCCCGGGTCCGCCACGAGGTGCTGCCGGTGCTGGAGAAGCACCTGGGCGGCGGTGTGGTGGAGGCGCTGGCCCGTACCGCCCGGCTGTTCCGCGACGACGCGGACGCCCTCGACCAGTGGGCCTCTTTGGCCGAACGCGACCTCCGTACGGGCGAGGGCGCCCTGGACGCCGTGAAACTGGCCGAACTCCCGCCGGCCGTGCGCCGCCGGGTGCTGCGGCGGGCCGCGCTGCGCGCGGGCTGCCCGGCCGGGGACCTCTTCGCCCGGCACCTGGAGACGATCGACCTGCTGGTCACCGGTTGGCGCGGTCAGGGGCCGCTGCACCTACCCGGGGGCGTCGAGGCCACCCGCCGGTGTGGCACGCTGGTCTTTCGGCGGCAGGGCGACTGACGGGCGGAGCATGCCCCGGGGGAGCCGGCCGTCGGCCACACAGACCCCGAACGTTTGAGGACGTATCCCCGGTGGACCAGAACGACATGGGCGCTGACCTCGCGAAGGTGCTCATCAGCAAGGACGAGATCGACGCCAAGCTCCTGGAGCTGGCCGAGCGCATCGACCGGGACTACGCAGGCAAGGACCTGCTGATCGTCGGCGTCCTCAAGGGGGCCGTGATGGTCATGGCCGACCTCGCCCGGGCCCTGCACTCGCAGGTCACCATGGACTGGATGGCCGTCTCCTCGTACGGGATGGGCACCAAGTCCTCCGGTGTGGTGCGGATCCTGAAGGACCTGGACACCGACATCGCCGGCCGTGACGTCCTGATCGTCGAGGACATCATCGACTCCGGTCTGACGCTGTCCTGGCTGCTGGGCAACCTGGGCTCGCGCGGCCCGGCCTCGCTGGAGGTCTGCACCCTGCTCCGCAAGCCGGACGCGGCCAAGGTCGAGATCGACGTGAAGTACGTCGGTTTCGACATCCCGAACGAGTTCGTGGTCGGCTACGGCCTGGACTACGCGGAGAAGCTGCGTAACCTCCCCTTCATCGGCACCCTCGCTCCGCACGTCTACGGCGGCTGAGGGCCCCGTTCGGGCTATGGGCGGGAACAGTAGGTTGTTCCCGCCCGTTGGACCGGGGGGACAAAGAACCAAAGCCGTGTCGCCGTGCTCCCGCCATGGGCGGGTCCGACTGCGGTACGGTCCAATAAACCGCTCTTCACATGAGCACCGACCGGATGCGCCGCGGCCCAACAGCCACCCGGCGCCGTTGAGTGGCAGGAGGGACGGGGCGGCAACGCCCCGCATGGATGGACGTCAAGCGATACTTCCGTGCGCCGATCATGTGGATCGTGCTGGCCGTCCTCGCCGTCATCGTACTGATGCAGGTCGTTTCGGACTCGAACGGCTACAAGACGGTGGACACCGGTCAGGTCGTTGCCGCGATCGATGCGCACAACGTCAAGTCGGCGCAGATCACCACCGGTGACTCGAACACGATCAAGATCCAGCTGAAGGACGGCGCAACGCTGCCCAGCGCCGGTACGGGCAAGGCCCCGTCCGGCAGCAAGTTCCAGGCCTCGTACATCGGCGACCAGGGTGTCGCGATCGCCGACAAGCTGCAGGCCCAGATCAACGACAAGGACAACAGCACGCTCGCCGAGGGCTACACCGTCAGCCCGGAGAAGCAGAGCACCTTCGTCAGCCTCCTGCTGTCGATGCTGCCGATCGTGATCATCGTCCTGGTCTTCCTGTTCCTGATGAACCAGATGCAGGGCGGCGGCTCCCGCGTCATGCAGTTCGGCAAGTCCAAGGCCAAGCTGCTGACCAAGGACACCCCGAAGACCACCTTCGCCGACGTCGCCGGCGCGGACGAGGCGGTCGAGGAGCTCCACGAGATCAAGGAGTTCCTGCAGGAGCCGGCCAAGTTCCAGGCCGTCGGCGCCAAGATCCCGAAGGGCGTGCTGCTCTACGGCCCGCCCGGTACCGGCAAGACCCTGCTGGCCCGCGCCGTCGCGGGTGAGGCCGGGGTGCCGTTCTACTCCATCTCCGGCTCGGACTTCGTCGAGATGTTCGTCGGTGTCGGCGCCAGCCGCGTCCGCGACCTCTTCGAGCAGGCCAAGGCGAACGCCCCGGCGATCGTCTTCGTCGACGAGATCGACGCCGTCGGCCGGCACCGCGGTGCGGGCCTCGGCGGCGGCCACGACGAGCGCGAGCAGACCCTCAACCAGCTGCTGGTCGAGATGGACGGCTTCGACGTCAAGGGCGGCGTGATCCTGATCGCCGCGACCAACCGCCCGGACATCCTGGACCCGGCGCTGCTGCGCCCGGGCCGCTTCGACCGCCAGATCGCGGTGGAGCGCCCCGACCTCCAGGGCCGGCTGGACATCCTCAAGGTCCACCAGAAGGGCAAGCCGATCGCGCCCGACGTCGACATGTCGGCCGTCGCCAAGCGCACCCCCGGCTTCACCGGCGCCGACCTCTCGAACGTCCTCAACGAGGCCGCGCTGCTGACCGCCCGCTCGGACAAGAAGCTGATCGACAACTCCATCCTGGACGAGGCGATCGACCGCGTCGTGGCCGGTCCGCAGAAGCGCACGCGGATCATGTCCGACAAGGAGAAGAAGATCACCGCGTACCACGAGGGCGGTCACGCCCTGGTCGCGGCGGCCTGCCAGTACAGCGACCCGGTGCACAAGATCACGATCCTGTCCCGCGGTCGGGCCCTCGGCTACACCATGGTGCTGCCGGACGAGGACAAGTACTCCACCACCCGCAACGAGATGCTCGACCAGCTGGCCTACATGCTGGGCGGGCGCGCGGCGGAGGAGCTGGTCTTCCACGACCCGACCACCGGCGCCTCGAACGACATCGAGAAGGCCACCGCCACGGCGCGGGCCATGGTCACCCAGTACGGCATGACCGAGCGCCTGGGTGCGATCAAGTTCGGCACCGACAACTCGGAGCCGTTCCTGGGCCGCGAGATGGGCCACCAGCGCGACTACTCGGAAGAGGTCGCCGCGCTGGTCGACGAAGAGGTCAAGAAGCTCATCGAGAGCGCGCACAACGAGGCCTGGGAGATCCTGGTCGAGAACCGCGACGTGCTCGACAACCTCGTGCTGGAGCTCCTGGAGAAGGAGACCCTGAACAAGGAGCAGATCGCCGAGATCTTCGCCCCGGTCGTCAAGCGTCCGGCCCGGCCGGCCTGGACGGGTTCCACCCGTCGCACGCCGTCCACCCGGCCGCCGGTGCAGTCCCCGAAGGAGCTGGCCCTCACCAACGGCGCCGCTGCGGGGGACACCGCTCCGGTGGACGTCGTGAAGCTCCCGCCGCTGCCGGCCGCGGAGCCGCCCGTCGAGGGCTGACCCCCGCACCCGTAGGGAATGGCTGCCGCGTCACCAGGGTTTGTACCCTGGAGGCGCGGCATCCGTGCTGTTCAGCCAGAGTCTTCCCACATGTAAGCGAGGCCCGCATGATCGACCCGGTGACGCTCGACGGTCCGCCCGCCGTCGGGACCTTCGACCAGAAGCGGGCCGAGAACGCCATCCGTGAGCTGCTGCTCGCCGTGGGGGAGGACCCGGACCGCGAGGGCCTGCTGGAGACCCCGGCCCGGGTGGCGCGGGCCTACAAGGAGATATTCGCGGGCCTCTGGCAGGAGCCCGAGGACGTCCTCACCACCACCTTCGACCTCGGCCACGACGAGATGGTGCTGGTCAAGGACATCGAGCTGACCTCGGTCTGCGAGCACCACCTGGTGCCGTTCCGCGGCGTGGCCCACGTCGGCTACATCCCGTCCACCAGCGGCAAGATCACCGGGCTGTCCAAGCTCGCCCGGCTGGTCGACGTCTACGCCCGCCGCCCGCAGGTGCAGGAACGGCTCACCAGCCAGGTGGCCGACGCGCTGATGCGGATCCTGGAGCCGCGCGGCGCGATCGTCGTGGTCGAGTGCGAGCACATGTGCATGTCGATGCGCGGCATCCGCAAGCCCGGCGCCAAGACCATCACCTCGTGCGTGCGCGGCCAGCTGCGCGACCCGGCCACCCGGGCCGAGGCGATGAGCCTGATCATCGGGCGCTGACGGCAGGACTCAGGGCACCTCGGGCTCCGCGTGCGGCGCGGCCGGGGTGCCCAGCGCGTTGCGGCGCTCGGGCATCCGCAGCGTGACCATCCGGCGCCAGCCGTACAGGCGGTCGTACAGGTAGAGCGCGTGCACCCCGAGGGTGACCACGGCCAGCTGCCAGCGCGGCCAGCGCAGGATCCGGGCCATCCGGGCGGTGACCGCCAGACCGACGTCCCGGTGGGTGCGGATCTCGCCGCGGGCGCTGGTCTCCAGGGCGTGCCGGATGTACGGGCCGTGGCCCTCGGCCCGCAGCCGCAGCAGCTCCTCGTGGCAGTACGCGAGGTGGTTGTCCTCGTCGGCGGAGATCATCCGCATCGCCCGGGCGAGGTCCGGGTTGTCCTCGTACGCCTTGACCAGCTGGCGCATCTGCTCGGCCGCCCGCTGCTCGGTGACCCGGCTGTGCGCGAGGTAGGTGATGATCTCGCGCTCGGTCAGCGGGACGTCGCTGTTCAGCCGCTCGTGCGAGAGGCCGACGCCCTGGCGCTCCAGCAGCATGCAGTAGTCGGCGTCGTCCGGGACCGGCACCTTGGGCAGGCCGCGCTTGTTCAGCAGCTGGGTGAAGATCCGGCCGTGCTTGCGCTCGTCGGCGCCGTGCCGGGCCACCTTCGGGGCGAGGACCGGGTCCCGGGTGAGCGCGGTGATCCGCTCGTTCTCCCAGCCGCCCTGGTCCTCGCCGCCCGCCGCGATGCTGCAGAACAGCTGGTACGCCTGGTCGTTCCGGTAGATCTCGTCGAAGAGCGATCGGGTGCTCAGCAAGGCGCCTCCTGCGCGGATCCGGACCGGTGCCCGCCGGGAGGGGCGGGCGGACGGCCGCGATACGTTCCCCCGGGTCGTCCGCCGGTCGGGCCGACCGGCGGGTAATCACCCGCTCGCGTCAGCCGAGGTGGGCGCCCAGCCATTCGAGCGAGGCCGGCAGCTCCTTGGTCCAGCTGTCGACGTTGTGCCCGCCGTCGTCCAGGTAGAGCGAGTCGACCTTGAACTGCGGGTTCGTCGCCGCGACCTGGGTGGCCTGCTCGACGAACTGGACGGTCTGCGGGTAGTCCGACTCCTTGCGGGTGGAGACCACCAGCAGGTTGAGCGCCGGGACCGGCATGTTCTGCAGCCGCCAGCCGAGGTCGTGCTGCTGGGCCAGGGCCCTGTCGCCGCCGAAGAGGTCGCCGCCGGTGTAGCCGTCCTGGCGCACGGTGAAGTCGCCGTGCAGGCTGGTCGCGCTGCCGAAGACGTTCGGGAAGCGCATCGCCAGGCGCAGCGCGCAGCTGCCCCCGGTGGAGTAGCCGAAGGCGGCCCAGGAGCCCGCGGTGCGGCCGACCCGGTAGGTGGCGAGGACGGCCTCCGGCACGTCCTTGGCGAACCAGGCCTCGGTGCGCGGCCCGCCGGGGACGTCCACGCACTCGGTGTCCCGGGACGGGACCACCCCGGGGCGGACCATCACCAGGACGGTCGGCGGCATCTTGCCGGCGCGCTGCAGTTCGAGCGCGGTCTGGGGCAGCGACAGGTCCTTGACCAGGTTCAGCGCCGTGCCCGGGTAGCCGGCGATGGCCAGCACGACGGGGAAGCGGACCAGGGCGAACTTCGGGTCGAAGTACTCGGGCGGCAGGTAGACGAACATCTGGTCGGAGAAACCCGTCTCCTTCCCGCTGACCTGGACCGACTCGACCTTGCCGACCTCCTCGGGCGTGCCCTTCGGCAGATTGGTGACGGTCTCCAGGCCGCCCTCGTTGGTCGGCTGGATCAGCGCGTCGGCGACCGGGGTGCCGCCCTTGTGGTTCTCGTTGCTGGTCAGCGCGAGCTTGGCGCCGCTGGTGCCGAGCAGGTCGTCCCAGGAGGTGTAGAACCCGAAAGAGTTGTTCACCGAGAGCGCGAGCACCGCCACGATGGAGGCTTGAACCACCGTCAACAGGCCGATCCGGCCGAGCACCGGCAGCGGGCGCTGCTTCGCCAGGCGGGGCCAGATCCACAGGGTGGTGACCAGGGTCGCAGCGCCGAGTGCGAGCAGCGAGTTCACCAGTGCGTCGCTGGTCAGTTCCATGCCGTCGGCCTTCCGGTGGGACGCTGTCGGTGCAGGCTTCATCGTCTGGCGGTCCGTCAGGCCGGGCCACCGCAGCTAGGCTGTCCGGGCACCCGGGCGTGGGCCGGGAGGGCGGGGCGAATCGTAGGCAACCGGCGCCCTAGAATGCGGCGTCCACCGTACGTAACGCGTCCCGGAGGGTTTCGCCGCGCCACGCTGCGGTGGCCCCTCGGCTCCCACCGCCGGCTCAACCCGCAGCGCGTCCACGGCCCCGGTTTACCGACCGTTTCCGGGTCCTTGGTATGCGCATTGCCTGATGAAGGAATAGGCATGAAGGTCCATCACGCGTCCTCCCCCGGAGTGACCGGACACCGCCCCGCAGCCCCTACGCTGAGCTTCCATGAGCGTTCCCGTGTCCGTTGAGCCGAGCCCCGAGCAGCCGCCGCGCCGTCGTCGCGGCCTGCAGACGCTGCGTACCCAGGCGGCCTCCGTGCCGAGGGCCTGGCTCCCGGGCGCGGTCGGCTACGCCTGTCTGCTGATCGGGCTGGTCGACATCGCCAGTGCGGTGTTCCCCAAGCTCCGGCACACCAAGATGCACACCTTCGCCGGCCAGCTGCCCGGTGGCACCACCAGCCTGGCCGCGGTCGGCACGCTGATGGTCGGGATCCTGCTGGTGCCGCTCGCCCACGCGCTGCGCCGGCGCAAGCGGCGGGCCTGGCGGGCCGTCTGCGTGCTGCTGCCGGTCGGTGCGGCGCTGCACATCGTGCGCTGGCACCAGGTCGGCCCGGCGGTCGTCTCGCTGGCCGTGTTCGTGGTGATGCTGGTGCACCAGCGAGAGTTCTACGCCAAGGCCGACCCGCGCACCCGCTGGCGCGCGGTGGTCAACCTGGTCGTCATGGGCGTCCTCAGCGTGCTGCTCGGCCTGCTGATCGTGAGCACCCGGACCAAGTACGAGATCGGCCACCCGGGCCTGACCGCGCGGCTGGAGCACGTCGGGTACGGACTCTTCGGCTTCGAGGGCCCGATCCGCTACACCAACATCCGGATGTCCGACCTGGTCGCCTACCTGCTCGGCGGGCTGGGTCTGCTGACCGCCTTCACCACCGCCTACCTGGCGCTGCGCCCGGGCAAGCCCAAGCCCGAGCTCACCGCGGAGGACGAGGAGAAGGTCCGCGAGCTGCTGGCGCGGCACGGCGAGCGCGACTCGCTCGGCTACTTCGCGCTGCGCCGCGACAAGAGCGTGCTGTTCTCGCCCACCGGCAAGGCCGCGATCTCCTACCGGGTGGTCTCCGGCGTGATGCTGGCCTCCGGCGACCCGGTCGGGGACGTCGAGGCCTGGCCGGGCGCGATCAAGGTGTTCATGGCCGAGGCCCGCGAGCACGCCTGGGTGCCGGCCGTGATGGGCTGCAGCGAGGTCGGCGGCGAGGTCTGGACCCGCGAGGCGGGCCTGGACGCGCTGGAGCTGGGCGACGAGGCGATCGTGGACACCGCCGCCTTCTCGCTCTCCGGCCGGGCCATGCGCAACGTCCGCCAGATGGTCAAGCGCATCGAGCGCAACGGCTACTCCTGCAAGGTGCGCCGGGTCTCCGAGCTCACCGTCGAGGAGAAGTACCGGATCGCCGACGCGGCCGCCCGCTGGCGCGGCACGGACACCGAGCGCGGCTTCTCGATGGCGCTGGGCCGCTTCGGCGACCCGCTGGACGACGACTGCGTGGTCGTCACCGCGCACAAGGAGCCCGAGGAGGGCGAGAGCGGCGACGACCTCAAGGCCGTGCTGCACTTCGTGCCCTGGGGGCCGGACGGCATCTCGCTGGAGCTCATGCGCCGCGACCGCGCCGCCGACCCGGGCCTGAACGAGCTGCTGATCGTCGCGGCCCTGCAGGCGGTGCCCGCCATGGGCGTCCGCCGGGTGTCGCTCAACTTCGCGATGTTCCGCTCGGCCCTCGCCCGCGGCGAGCGGATCGGCGCCGGACCGGTGCTGCGGGCCTGGCGCGGGCTGCTGGTGTTCCTGTCGCGCTGGTTCCAGATCGAGTCGCTGTACAAGTTCAACGCCAAGTTCCAGCCCGAGTGGGAGCCGCGCTTCCTGGTCTTCCCGAACACCCGGGACCTGCCGCGGATCGGCTTCGCCGCGATGCAGGCGGAGGCCTTCATCACCCTCGGCATGCCGCGCTTCGGCCGCAGGCGCCAGCGCGAGGGCCTGATGCCGGTCCCGTCGACCCGCGACGTCACCGAGGCCGCCTGAGGCACTCCCGTACCGTCCGCGGCCCCCGCCGAGAATCCTCGGCGGGGGCCGCGTTCGATAATGGGGGGCATGAGCAATTCGCCGTCGTTCTCCCTTCCGGCCGGTCTGCCGCGGCTGGAGCGTTGCGCAGTGATGGGCGTGGTCAACGTCACGCCCGACTCCTTCTCGGACGGCGGACTCTGGCACGACCCCGCCAAGGCGATCGCGCACGGGCTCGCGCTGCGCGCCCGCGGCGCCGACCTGGTGGACGTCGGCGGCGAGTCCACCCGGCCCGGCTCGCAGCGGGTGCCCGAGGAGGAGGAGCTGCGCCGGGTGATCCCGGTGGTGCGCGAGCTCGCCGACGCCGGGGTGATGGTCTCCGTGGACACCATGCGGGCCTCGGTCGCCGAGCGCGCCGTCGAGGCCGGCGCCGTGGTCGTCAACGACGTCTCCGGAGGGCTGGCCGACCCGGCGATGGCCCGCGTGGTCGCCGAGACCGGCGCGCCGTTCGTGGTGATGCACTGGCGCGGGCAGTCCGCCGACATGGACAGGCTGGCCGTCTACGACGACGTGGTGCGGGACGTGGTCGCCGAGCTGACCGGCCGGGTGGACGCGCTGCTGGCCGCCGGGGTCAAGGAGGACCAGCTGATCCTCGACCCGGGGCTCGGCTTCGCCAAGACCCCCGAGCACAACTGGGCGCTGCTCGGCCGGCTGGACGCGCTCACCGCGCTCGGCCGTCCCGTCCTGGTGGCCGCTTCGCGCAAGCGGTTCCTGGGTACGCTGCTCGCCGACCCGGCAACCGGGGAACTGCGCCCGGCCCGGGAGCGCGACGACGCGACGGCCGCCGTGTCGGTGCTGTCGGCCAGGGCCGGAGCCTGGGCGGTGCGGGTGCACGACGTGTCCGGCACGGCGGACGCCGTCCGGGTGGTCGCGGCCTGGCAGCGCGCGGCGCGGCTGGGGTGAGGGAGGGTTTGTGACGGGTGACGGCAGGTTGAGCGGCGGAACGGCCGGGCGGGCTCGCGCGGCGGACCTGGAGGCCGTGCTGGCGGCCAACCGGGCGCTCTACGAGGCGCTGGAACGGGGGGACCTGGAGGCGGTCGAGGACGCCTGGCTGGGCGCCGCGGACGCCGACGACAAGGGCGGCGTGGTGTGCGTGCACCCCGGCTGGCCGGTGCTGCGCGGACGGGCGCAGGTGACCCGCTCGTACATGTTGATCATGATGAACACGGAGTACATCCAGTTCTTCCTGACCGATGTCGAGGCCGAGGTCCACGGTGATGTGGCCCTTGTCACGTGCACCGAGAACATCCTGTCCGGCGGCGAGGCGGAGGAGGAGGGCGAACTCGGACCGCTGGTCGGCGGAAAGGTCGTGTCGACGAATCTGTTCCGCCGTACCCCGGCCGGGTGGAAGCTCTGGTCGCACCACGGTTCACCCGTTCTGACCAGCGGCGACGAGGACGACGAGGACTGATTCCGGCGGGAACGGAAATACGGTGCCGGCAGGCCGCCCGGGAATTCCCGAGTGGTCACCGAACGTTCACGTCAATCGCCGATCCGGCGCGCGTGGCGCCGTTTCCTGCCGGGTAGGACGGTCAGGCGTTGTCCCTGCTCGCGGGTAGATTCGAAACGGAGTGGCGGGCGTGCTGCCCGCCTTCGCCCTGCCCGTCCATGCCTGTTTCCGGGCGGGGCCCGTCCGACTGGGAGCAGTGATTCGTTTGCTGGACCGCGTCACCCTGCGGGGGCTGCGAGCCCGGGGCCACCACGGCGTCTTCGAGCGCGAGCGCGTCGAGGGCCAGACCTTCGTGGTGGACCTGGTGCTGTACCTGGACACCCGCCCCGCCGCGTCCGGCGACGACCTCACCCGCACGGCGCACTACGGCATCGTGGCCGAGGAGGTCACCGCGATCATCGCCGGGGAGCCGGTCGACCTGATCGAGACCCTGGCCCAGCGGATCGCGGACCAGTGCCTCAAGCACGAAGCGGTCGAGGAGGTCGAGGTGACCGTGCACAAGCCGGACGCCCCGATCACCGTGCCGTTCGACGACGTGACCGTGACCATCCACCGGGGCCGCGCATGACCGCCGCTGCGCGCCCGGTTCCCGAGGTAGAGGACTTTCGATGAGCACCAGCGACCCGACCACCACGCCGAACGCGTTCGACCTGGAGAGCCGGGTGGACTCCGCCGACACCACGCTGCACGGCCAGCGCTGCGCGGTGATCGCGCTCGGCAGCAACCTGGGCAACCGGCTGGACACCCTGCAGGGCGCGGTGGACGCGCTCGCCGACACGCCGGGGCTGAAGATCAAGGCCGTCTCCGCGGTCTACGAGACCGAGGCCGTCGGCGGCCCCGAGGAGCAGCCGAACTACTACAACGCGGTCGTCGTGCTGCGCACCTCGCTGCCCCCGCGGGACCTGCTGGAGCGCGGCAACGCGATCGAGGACGCCTTCGGCCGGGTGCGGACCGTCCACTGGGGGCCGCGCACCCTGGACGTCGACATCCTGGCCTACGAGGGCGAGCTCAGTGACGACCCGCAGCTGCTGCTGCCGCACCCGCGCTCGCACGAGCGGGCCTTCGTGCTCGCCCCCTGGCTGGACGCCCAGCCGGAGGCCGAGGTGCCCGGACACGGGCGGGTCGACGCGCTGCTGGACGCGCTCGGCGGCGCGGACGCGCAGGGCGTGAAGCGCCGCGAGGACATCCGGCTGACGCTGCCGGAGTAGGCCTGCGGCCGCCGACGGCCGGGCCGATGGGCTGCACCCCACGGCCGAGGAGCTGCCGCCCCGAGCCGCGCCCCGGAGACGGGCGGGCGCGTAGGGGCCGGGGAACTCGGTCGGTGGCCCGGCCGTACCAGTAGGTGTCCGCCGTTCGCGCGGGTGTCCGCCCGGCCGGGCCCGGTACGGTGGCCTGGCGCCGCCGCGTCGGGTCACCGCGCGGCCGTTCTGGTGTACCCAGGGAAGGACCTGCTCCGAGTGAAGCTGCTTCGCCTCCGTCTGCTGATCGGCATCACCGCCGCCGTGACGGCGCTGTCCTGGGCGGGCTCCAAGCTGTGGGCCTCCCTGGACACGCTGCCGGCCGTGCCGGGCGCGGCGCCGGTGGTGCTGGCGGCGGTGGCGGTGATCCTGCTGGCGACCGCGCTGTCGCTGCGGTCCCGGCTGAAGGCGGTGCGCGAGCGGCAGCCCGGCGCGAAGGGGGTCGACCCGCTGCTGGCGGCCCGGGCGCTGGTGCTGGGGCAGGCCAGCGCGCTGGTCTCGGCGGTGGTCACCGGCATCTACGCGGGCGCGGGGATCTACCTGCTGGGGGAGCTGGACGTGTCGGCCCGCAAGGACCAGGCCGTCACGGCGGGGTTCGCGGTGCTGGCGGGGGTCGCGGTGATCGCCGCGGCGCTCTGGGTCCAGCATGTCTGCAGGTTGCCCGAGGACCACGACGGTCCGAGCGGCCCGGCGGCCTCCCACCGCTGAGCAGGACGTTTTCCGTGATCTTGGGGGAAAACCCGGGCGTGTGCGATGGAAATCTCCCCCTGTCAAGGGCGGAAGGGGACCCTGGGCTGACAGCGCCCCAATTCGCACGCTAGTTTCTTGGCATGTCTCGCGGACGCCACCGTCATTCCTCCGTCCTCGGCCGGGTCTTTCCCCCCACCGCCGCCGGCGTACTGCTGGTAGCCGCTCTGGCCGCTCTGCTTTTCAGTCAGGACACCATCCTGGTGCGCTCGGTGGGCATCGCGGCGGTGATCGCGACGCTCGGCTTCGCCCTGTTGCTGCGTCAGCGGGACAAGGCGGCCCGCGCGGCCGCCGAGATGTCCGCGGCACAGCGACTGAGGGCCGAGGAGCGGTTCGAGGAGCAGCTGGCGGAGGCCGAGTACGCGGCCGAGGTCGCCGAGGAGCGGGCCACCCGCTTCGGACGGCGGCTGACCGCCGAGAAGTCGCGACTGGCGAAGGCCGAGACCGAGATCGCCCGGCTGCTGCGGGAGCGGGCCGTGACGGTGGCCGAGCAGGCGCTCAAGGAGGCCGAGGCGGCCCAGCGGGCGCTCGCCGCGAGCCGGCCCAAGTACCCGGCCAGCCCGGCCGCGTTCGTGCGCGCGGCGGCCGTACTGCGGCTGCTGGAGCGTCGTGCGGCCGAGCAGGAGGCGCAGCGGGCGCGGACGGCGGGCGCGGAGGTCGCGCTGCGGGCGCACGCCGCCCCGGCGGCCCAGGCCGCGCCGGCCCCCGCGCCCGCCCCGGTGGCGGTTCCCGCCCCGGTGGCGCCCGCGGTGCCCACGCCGGTGCCGCTGGCGAAGTCCCCGATGCCGCCCGCACCGGTGCGGCCGGCGCTGACGGCGACGGTCGGTCAGCTCGGCGGCGCGCCGACCGGGTCGGCCGTTCCGGCCACGGCGCCGGCGGAGCGGCAGCGGCCGCGGTCGGCGCAGTCCGGGCAGGCGCGCGGGCAGGGCTTCAGCTTCTTCGGTCGCAGCGCGGGCGCGGCGGCCCGGCCGGCGGCCCCGGCGCCGGCGGTGGGCAGCGTCGCCGAGCTGGCCGAGCGGACCGACCTGGCGGACGTGGTGGGCGACGAGGCGGTGGCCGCGAAGGCCGAGGCCGAGGCCCTGGCGGCGGAGCCGACCGCGGTGCGGGACGGCGTGCGGGAGCCGCAGCCGGCCGAGCGGTCGCAGCAGGGCGGGTCGCAGCCGGGTGGGCCGACCGTGGTGGACCTGACCCCGGAGGACGAGACCGAGCTGATCCAGCTGCCGGAGCTGCGCGCCTCGCGCTGAGCCGGGCGCACCGACGCCGCGGGGGGGGGGGGGGGGGGGGGGGCGGGGGGGGGGGGGGGCGGGGGGGGGGGGGGCGGGGGGGGGCGGCCCCGCGGCGGGGGGCTCGGTAACGCGGAGGCGCTCCCGGGCGGGCGGCTCGGGAACGCGTAG
>NZ_JBIWJF010000038.1:49448-65828 GCF_044764985.1 Kitasatospora sp. NPDC093550 | reverse complement strand
CCCCCCCCCCCCCCCCCCCCCCCCCCCCCCCCCCCCCCCCCCCCCACCCCCCCCCCCCCCCCCCCCCCCCCCCCCCCCCCCCCCCCCCCCCCCCCGGCACCCACCCTCCCGAGAGCCACCCCCCTCACCCAGCCCCCCGCAGCGGAACACCCAACCCCGCCACCCCCTCCCGCAACCGCCCCCCGACATGCCCGATCAACCGCCCCAAATCCGCGCAGTACACCGACGGATGCCCGAACCCGTCCCCCGCCCACCGGTGCGCGTACAGCCCACCCCCGCAGACCCGGGCCAGCGGGCACCCCGAACAGACGGGCCCGAGCCCGGCGAGGCCGCGTTGGCGGGCCCGGAAGGCCGGGTGGGCGGCGGCGTCCGCGAACCCGTGCCGCCACACGTCCAGGCCCGTCCCCGGAGCACCGTCGTAGGCCACCTTGAGGCTGTCCGCCTGCTCGATGCTCCCGTCCGCCTCGACCACCACCAGGTCCACCGGCGTCAGCCCGACCGCCTCACTGGCCGCCCGCCCGCCGAGCAGCAGCACGGCCAGCTCCTCGAACAGCCGCACCCCGGTCTCTCGCCGCGGCGCGTCGTACCAGCGGTCGAAGGCGGCGATCAGCCACTCCCCGTACGGAGCCGGCTCCACCCCGGAGGGCGGCGCACCGGGCACCGCACGCCGCCGCAGCCCGGGCGGCGGCGCGAGCCAGGTCCCGTGCGGCAGCAGCAGGTCGAGCCGGGGCGGCGCGAACTCCAGCAGCGCCTCGTAGGTCTCCACCGGGTCCGCCGCGAGGTCGACCACGCACAGCAGGCCGGCGAACAGCTCCCGGTGCCGGTCCTGACCGAGCAGCCGTACGGCCTCGGCGGTCCGCGCCCAGCTGCCCGCGCCGGAGGGCAGCCGGCGGTGCCGGTCGTGGTCGGCCCGGGCGCCGTCCAGCGAGACCCCGACCGCGACCCGGTACCGGTGCAGCACGTCGAGCAGCGCCGGTTCCTCCAGCAGCCGCAGCCCGTTGGTCTGCAGGCCGAACCGCACCCGGGGCCCGCAGCCCGCCAACTCCCCGAGCAGCGCGTCCAGATGCCCGGCCCCCACCAACAGCGGCTCACCGCCGTGCAGCACCACCGACACTTCGTCCAGCCCGTGCTCGGCCGCGTGCTCGGCGATCCGCCGGGCGGTGCGGCGGACCGTCGCCAGCTCCATCCGCCGGGGCCGCCCCCGCCAACTCTGGTCCGCCCCCTCGTACACGTAGCAGTAGTCGCACGCCAGGTTGCACCGACTGTGGATCTTCAGCAGGAACTGCCGGAACGCCACCATGCCCGTGAGCCTAGTGCCGCCCGCCGGCTCTCCTGACTCCTCGTCACACGCGCGGCCGCGGCTGTCCCGCCGGTCACACGCGCGACTGCCCCTCCGTCACACGTGCGGCGGCTCCACGTCCGAGTCCAGCCGCGTCCCCGCCCGCACCGCCATCGTGGTCGGGTGCTCCTCGCCCAGCGTCACCCGCGCCCGCCGGATGCAGTCCGCCCGCAGCTCCGCGGCCCGTTCGGCGTGCCCGGCGGTGGCGAGCGACAGCGCGAGGTTGGAGTTGATGCCGATGGAGTCGTAGTGGTCCGGCCCGAGGGCCTCGGTCATCAGCGGCGCGGCCTCGAGTTCCACGTCGAGCGCGGCCTGCGTCTGCCCGGACAGCGCCAGGTCGTTGGCGTGGTTCATCATCGCGATCGGGATGTAGAGGTGGTGGGCGCCGAGGACGGTCCGGAACTGGGCCAGCGTGCGCCCGGACAGTTCCAGGGCCTCCTGGGTGCGGCCGGCCAGCCGCAGGTAGACCGACAGGTTGTTGGCGCCGGCCAGCGTGACCGGATGGTTCTCGCCCAGGTAGTCGCGGTACCGGGCCAGCGCCCTTTCCGCCAGCGGGATCGCCCGCGTGGTGTCGCCGAGGGCGTTGAGGTCGCTGGCCAGGTTGGTGGCGGCGGCCAGGGTGTCGGGGTGCTCGGCACCGTTGATGTCCAGGTAGCGCTGGTAGATGTCCTCGTCGATCTCCAGGGCCTCGTGGTACCGGCCGGCCCGCCGCAGCGCCACGGCGAGGTTCTTGCGGGCGCGCAGGGTGTCGGTGTGGCCGTCGCCGATGGTCTGCTGGTAGATCCGGACGGTCTCCTCCAGCAGGTCCAGGGCCTCCCGCAGCCGCCCGGTCTCGCGCAGGTCGCGGGCGTAGTTGGAGGCGGAGGAGAGCGCGTAGAGGCTGTGCGCGCCGAGCGCGTCGCGCTGCTGGAGGTAGTTGCTGCGGTGCCGTTCCAGGGCGGCCCGGCGGTCGCCGGCCAGGTAGTCGGAGACGGCCAGGTTGTTGGTGATCATCAGGGTGCGCGGGTGGTCCGGGCCGAGGGTGCGCCGGGCGGCGTCCAGGGTCCGGCGGTCGAGCGCCCGGGCCTCGTCGTAGCGGCCCAGGAAGCGCAGGTCGGCGCCGAGGCTGTTGGCGACGGCGAGGGTGTGCGAGTGCTCCGGGCCCAGGGTCGCGGTGAAACGCTCCAGGATGTCCCGGTCCATCTCGTACGCCTCCTGGAGAGCGCCCTGGGAGCGGCGGATGTTGCTCAGCTGGGTGCGCAGCATGAGCGTCTGGGCGTCGTTGTCGACGTCGAAGCCGGGCCCGCCGTAGCCGTCCTGGCGCCAGTGCTCCAGGGTCCGCTCGGCCAGTTCCCGGCCGGACTCGTGCAGACTGCGCTTCCACTGGTAGCGGACCGAGTCGATGATCCACTGCCGGACGTCCTCGTCGGCGCTGTCGACGGCCCCGGACGGCCACAGGTGGGGCAGGAGTTCGGCGTACTCGGCCCAGTTGGCGGGCACGTCCGGGTCACCGGGGTTGGCGGTGGCGAGTGCGGCGTGGACGACGCCGCGCAGTTCGGCCCGCCGCTCCTCCTCGACCTGGTCCCGGAGCACCGCCTGGACCAGCCGGTGCACGGTGATGGTCTCGCTGCCCTGGTCGGTGCGGGCGAGCCCGAACCGGTTGATGGCGCGCAGGAACTCCCCGATCGCCAGCTTGTCGCGGGGCGCGCGCGGGGGAAGCCGCAGGGCGCGGGTGACGGCGCGGCTGTAGAGCAGCCGCATCGGGATGGCGTCGGGGCCGAAGAAGGCGCAGATCTCCAGGATCTGGGCGGCCGGGGCGTTCATCCGGCGCAGTTCCTCGACCGAGATGCGCCAGGTCGCGGCGGCCGAGTGCGGGTAGTCGGCGGTGCGCAGCCGGGTGCGCTCCAGCATCTCGGTGAGTTCCTCGTCGAGGAGTTCGAGGTAGGTGGCGATCGGCATCGAGGTCTCCTGCAGCCAGACGGCGGCCTGGCCGACGGCGAGCGGCAGGTCGCCGAGGCGGTGCGCGACCTGGTCGGCGTCCTCCGGGGAGACTCCGCCGTTGAACCGGCGCAGCAGCCGGACGCTCTCCTCGCGGAGGAAGACGTCGACCTCCACCAGTCCGGCGTGCCGGGCCCAGCCCTGGTTGCGGGAGGTGATCAGCACGTGTCCGCCGGAGGAGCCGACCGGCTGCCAGGGGGCGAGTTCCTCGGGCGTGCCGGCGTTGTCGAAGACGAGCAGCCAGCGGCGGTAGGGCTGCCCGCGGCGCAGCGCGTCGAGCACGGCGGCGGCGGTGTGCGCGACGTCGTCGCTGGTGGGCACCCCGAGCCGGGGGGCGAGTTCGGCGAGCTTCTGCGGGATGTTGGCGGGCTCCTCGGCGGGCACCCACCAGACCACGTCGTACGCGGCCTTGAAGCGGTGCGCGTACTCGGCGGCGATCTGGGACTTGCCGGCGCCCCCGAAGCCGTAGAGCACCTGGCTGAGCACGGCGGCCGGGCCGCCGGTGAAGCGGTTGCGGAGCAGTTCGAGCAGCTTGCCGCGGCCGATGAAGGCGGCGTTGCGCGAGGGCGCCTCCTGGACCTGCGGTGCGGTGCCGGGGAAGCGCGCGGGCGCGATGATCTCGCCGCTGTCGCCGTCGAGTTGGCGGTTGCTGCCGGGCGGCGGGCCGAGTTCGCCGTACAGCTGGGACTCGGCGCCCGCCGCGGAGGAGCGGACCAGGTCGGGGGCGGCCTGCCCGGCGAACGGGCGGGGTACCGGCTCGTCCGAGTCCTGTAGCCGCAGGGCGACCAACGCCGGTGAGCCGGAGACGAGTTCGCGCCCTTGCAGGAGCTGCCAGACCTCGGCGGCGCGGGGCAGCGCGGTGTACTCGGGCGAGAGCAGGGCGAGCAGCCGGCCCTGGCCCTCGATCGGCCCGGCGACCTCTGGCGGCCGGGGGCCGGTGTACGGCTCGGCGGCGCTGTGCAGGGAGGCCTGGTAGCCGAAGCGGGTGAGGGTGCCGGCGGCCCACTCGGCCCACATCCGGTCCTCGGGGGCGTAGCTGACGAACACCTGGCGGGGCACCGCGCGGGCGGATCGCAGGTAGGCGCCGTAGAGCCGGCGGCGGGTCTCGGAGGTGAGCGGACGCAGGGTGCGGACCCGCCCGTCGGTGATCCAGCCGGCCAGCCGCTCGAAGGCGTTGAGCAGGCTGCGGGCCTCCTGCGGCCGGTCGGCGACGGTGGCGGGCACCTCCTCGTAGGCGTAGAAGGGTTTGTACGGCACTTCGACGTCGGCCCAGTAGCCGGCCCGGCGGTCCCCGGGCAGCCAGCGGCCGAGGTAGGGGGCGAAGGCCTCGCGGGCGTAGTCGCGGCCGGCCTCCAGGCGTTCCTGCTCGGCGTCCTCGACCCGCATCGGCACCGGCAGCACCCGGATCGCCCGCTCCTCGGCCTCGGCGATGGCGCGGGCCGCGTCGACGCCGCCGCGGATGTTCTGGGCGCTGAAGGTGAAGCAGTCCACGACGGTGTCGGGCATCAGGACGGTGCAGATGCCGGAGGTGTCGCTGACACCGGTACGGCTGTCGATGAGCACGTAGTCGTACGAGCGGGCCCAGCGTTCGCGCAGCTCGCGCAGGAACTCCCCGCCCCGGATGTCCCGGCCGTGGTAGAAGCTGCGCCAGTTGAAGCTGGTGACGGCGGCGGCGTAGGCGGCGTTCTGGCGGCCGGCCGGCAGGAAGTCGAGCCGTCCGCCGGGCGGCAGGTCGAGGGCGAGGCCGCAGAGGTAGCCGTCGAGGCGCCCTGGCTCGTCCAGCCAGGCGGCCGGCGGGAGGCCGACCGGCCCGGAGGCGGAGGGCAGCGCCTGCTTGACGTAGGAGCGCAGCAGGTCGATCAGGCCGTCGGTGGAGTGGAGTTCGGGGTCGACCAGGAGGGGGTGGTAGTAGCGGTGGAGGCCGGGCGCCTCCAGGTCCCAGTCGACGACCAGGACGCGCAGGCCCCGGCTGGCGAGGATCCAGCCGACGTTGGCGAGCGCCATGGTCCGGCCGGTGCCGCCCTTGAAGGAGTAGAACGTGACGACCGAGCCCGGTCCGCCGCGCTCCGGCCCCGTACCGGGCTCAGTGCTCATGGTCCTGGTCTCCCCTCAGCGGGACGGCGTTGTCCTTGCCACGACTCTGGTGCGGGAGGTCCTGCGGGCCCGGGCCCCGGACGGGCGGCGCGGACGGGTCCCGGCGGGGGCCCGGCGGGGCGGCCGGGATGGCCAGCCCGGGCATCGCCGCGCCGCCGCCGGGGCCGAAGCCGAAGGAGTCGTCGCCATCGTCCCCCCAATCCAAGTTGTCGTCCATCAGCTTGTTCTGAGCGACCGTCACCATGATGGTGAGGTCGCTGTCGAAGCTCTCCCGGCTCACGTTGACCCGGAACAAGTGCTCCAGGTCGCTCCGGCGCAGCCAGTTGCGCCGGAACACGTCACGCACGCCCGCCCACAACGCGTCGCGCTCCGGGCCGTCCGCCGGGTCGGCGCTGCCGGTGGGCACCATCACGCCGGTGACCGGGTGGTTCTGGTCGTCGTACTCGCGCAGCGCGGAGCGGTAGCGCCCGCCGCCGGCCACCCACGGGTCCACCAGCAGGATGCTGACCTGGCTGTCCTCACGGGCCTGGTCGAGCTTCCCGCCGAGGCCGTCGCCGACCTCCTCCAGCGTGGTGGTGTGGCCGGCGGCGGTGATCACCTGCTGGGCGCGCGCCGCCAGCGACGGCTGGGTGGGCGGGTGGTAGGGCGCCCAGTGCCAGGGCTTGGCGCCGTACCAGCCGCCCGCGTACGAGCCGCCCTCCGCCGCGGCCTCCGAGGCCCGGCCGGCCGCGATGAAGAGCCGCACCATGCCGGGGGCGGAGACCGCCTCGGGCGCCGCCGGGGGCGGGAAGTAGCCGCGCACGGCGCCGAGGTCGAACTCGGGCAGCTCGCCGAGTCGTCGCGCGGCCGCGTCCCGGATCCGCTCGGCGACCACCCGGACGACCTGCTCGTACGCCTCGCTCTGCGCGGTGCGCAGCAGGGCCCGCAGGCCGTGCCGGGCGTAGGCCTCCCCCATGTCCGGCTGGGCCCACTGGATCTTGGTGACCTCCTCGGCCAGTTCGCCGGGCACGACGGGCTCCCAGAGCACCGGGATCAGCGCCGAGATGAGCTCGCCGGAGTCCTCGTGGTGGCGCCGGACCCTCCCCCGGAAGGCCGTCCACTCCTTGCCGCAGTACAGGCTGGTGAAGTAGGCGGGCGAGTAGAGCGCGATCATGGTCCGGCTGCGGCCCAGCATGGCCGCCAGTTTCTCGGCCCAGTCGTCGCCGAGCCGCAGCTGCTCGGTGTCGCGGTAGGCGAGCTCCTCGACGCGGACGCCCGTCCCGACGAGCCGGCCGAGTTCGTCGCGCAGGTCGTTGAAGAACTGGTTGACGAAGGCGTCCTCGGCCTCGAAGTCTCGACGCGCGTAGCTGAAGAAGAAGTACGGGCGTTGCTGGTCCTGCTCCATCACCTGTTCCCCCCGTGCCCGACGGTGCCGCGACGGCGCTGGTTTCATACCCCAGCATGTCGTGAACTCCACCAGTCCTGACGGGGAGTTGGCGGACTCGGCCGCCTCGGGGGGTTTAGCCGGTGGTCAGGCGCACACCCTCGACCGGGTGCGCTCCGGCGCCCGGAGGCGCACCGGCGGGGGCGCGGGCGCGCCGAGGGGTGGTGGGCGGCGGGCCGCGCTACCGGTCGAGCGAGGACTGGAAGGCGGCGAGCGGCTCCGCGCCGGGCGTCAGGGCGTCCGCGACCACCCGGCGCAGCAGGTCACCGAGGACGGTGTCGGGCAGGGCGTCGAGCTCTTCGAGCGGCAGGGCGGTGACGTCGACCAGGTCAGAGCCGAGTCCATTGGCGGTTCCCGCACCGGTGACGCCCATCAGTCCCTCACTCGATCGTGCCGGCACAGCGCGTTGCTGGCCGGATGTGTATCGACCCAGGTCCGCGACGGGCATCCTACACCCGGGGCGTGACGGACCATCAGTTTCACGCGGACGCCGCGCCCGCGCCGACCCGGCCGGCCCACCGCCCCCGGTCGGCTCACGGGCAGAGGCGCTCCACCCGCCACCCCGTGGGGGCGGCCGGGTCGGCGAGGTAGCGCAGGCGGTCGTGGAGGCGGTTCTCGCGGCCCTGCCAGAACTCGACGGTCTCCGGGATCACCCGGTAGCCGCCCCAGAACGGCGGGACGGGGACGCCCTCGCCCTCCGGGTAGCGGCGTTCCAGCTCGGCGTAGCGCTGTTCGAGGACCTCGCGCCCGCTCACCGGGCTGGACTGCTCGCTCGCCCAGGCGCCCAGCTGGGAGCCGTGCGGGCGGGTGCGGAAGTAGGCGGCGGTCTCGTCCCGGCCGACCTTCTCGACCCGGCCCTGGACGATCACCTGGCGGGCCAGCGCGACCCACGGGAACAGCAGCGCGGCGTGCGGGTTGACGGCGAGCTCGGAGCCCTTGCGGGAGCCGTAGTTGGTGAAGAACACGAAGCCGCGCCGGTCGTAGCCCTTGAGCAGGACGGTGCGCGAGCTGGGCCGCCCCTCGGCGTCGGCGGTGGAGAGCACCATCGCGTTGGGTTCCGTCACCCCGGCGTCGTCCGCCTCGTGGAACCAGCGGGTGAACTGGCCGATCGGCTCGGGCGCGAGCTGCTCCTCGACCAGGCCCTCGTGGGTGTAGTGCTTGCGCATCACGGTGAGGTCCGGGCCGGGGCGGGCCTCGTCGGCCAGGGACCGGGTGACGGGGCTCGGGGGCGTCGACTGGGCGCGTTCCGGGGTCTGCACGCCAACATCATCCCGTACGACAAGCAACCGGCACCGCTACCTCCGGACAAACCCCGGTCGGAGATAAGGTGACTCGCCACCGCGTGGCCGTCCGTCGTACGGGGAATTGCCCGGAACCAGGCGTTTTGGTTCCGGGTCGCTCCCGGGCACGACCGACCCTCGTCGGAAAGTCAAGCGGGCCCACGGCAAAGATCACCACGGTGGTGTCTGGCGCAATGCACCCCGTGCCTGTCACCCTGGCACCGAGTGCCAACCACGATTCGGTCACTGGCGCGCCGCCCCACCACGGCGGAGCGCCGATCGCAGAACTGAAGGAGCCGTCGCATGTCCGATTTCGTACCCGGGCTTGAGGGAGTCGTCGCGTTCGAGAGCGAGATCGCCGAGCCCGACCGTGAAGGCGGCGCCCTGCGGTACCGCGGTGTCGACATCGACGACCTGGTCGGCAACGTCTCCTTCGGCCACGTCTGGGGCCTCCTCGTGGACGGCAAGTTCAACCCCGGCCTGCCGGCCGCCGAGCCGTTCCCGATCCCGGTGCACTCCGGCGACATCCGGGTCGACGTGCAGTCCGCGCTCGCCATGCTCGCCCCGGTCTGGGGCCTCAAGCCGCTGCTGGACATCTCCGCCGAGGAGGCCCGCGACGACCTCGCCAGGGCCGCCGTGATGGCGCTGTCCTACGTCGCCCAGTCGGCCCGC
The DNA here is from genome assembly GCF_044764985.1 of Kitasatospora sp. NPDC093550. Lineage (NCBI taxonomy): Bacteria > Bacillati > Actinomycetota > Actinomycetes > Kitasatosporales > Streptomycetaceae > Kitasatospora > Kitasatospora sp. NPDC093550. The sequence continues at coordinate 57,043 of NZ_JBIWJF010000038.1, read as the reverse complement.
GGCCAGGGCCTGCCGATGGTCCCGCAGAGCGAGATCGACAAGGCCGAGACGGTCGTCGAGCGGTTCATGATCCGCTGGCGTGGCGAGCCGGACCCGAAGCACGTCAAGGCCGTCGACGCCTACTGGACCTCGGCCGCCGAGCACGGCATGAACGCCTCCACCTTCACCGCCCGGGTCATCGCCTCCACCGGCGCCGACGTCGCGGCCGCGCTCTCCGGCGCGGTCGGCGCGATGTCCGGCCCGCTGCACGGCGGCGCCCCCTCCCGCGTGCTCGGCATGATCGAGGAGATCGAGCGCACCGGCGACGCCACCGCCTGGGTCAAGAACGCCCTGGACAAGGGCGAGCGCCTGATGGGCTTCGGCCACCGTGTCTACCGCGCCGAGGACCCGCGCGCCCGCGTGCTGCGCCGCACCGCCAAGGAGCTCGGCGCGCCGCGCTTCGAGGTCGCCGAGGCGCTGGAGAAGGCCGCGCTGGAGGAGCTGCACAACCGCCGCCCCGACCGCGTGCTGGCCACCAACGTCGAGTTCTGGGCCGCCATCATGCTGGACTTCGCCGAGGTCCCGGCGCACATGTTCACCTCGATGTTCACCTGCGCCCGCACCGCCGGCTGGTCGGCGCACATCCTGGAGCAGAAGCGCACGGGCCGGCTCGTGCGCCCCTCCGCGCGCTACGTCGGCCCCGGCCCGCGCCGTCCCGAGGAGATCGAGGGCTGGGACGCCATCGCCCGCTGATCACCCCGGACGCGCGTCCGAACAGTGCCCCTGAGCAGCGGGTCCGGCCTCGGCCGGGCCCGCTGTCGGCGTCTCTGAGCAGCCGAGATCACAGTCTCAGCGGGCGGACGACCGTACCCCCGGCGGGCCCCCGGCCGGTAGGCTGCGCGCGTGGCTCAGATCCAGATCCCCGCTGACATCAAGCCCGCAGACGGCCGTTTCGGCTGCGGACCGTCCAAGGTGCGCCCCGAGGCCCTGAGTGCCCTCGCCGCCACCCAGACCTCCCTGCTCGGCACCTCGCACCGCCAGGCCCCGGTCAAGAACCTGGTCAAGCGCGTACGCGAGGGCGTGAGCAGCCTCTTCTCGCTGCCGGACGACTACCAGGTCGTGCTCGGCAACGGCGGCTCCACCGCCTTCTGGGACATCGCCGCCTTCGGCCTGGTGCGGGAGAAGTCCCAGCACCTGGACTTCGGCGAGTTCTCCTCGAAGTTCGCCTCCTCGGTCAAGGCCGCCCCGTGGCTGGCCGAGCCGACCGTGATCAAGACCGCCCCGGGCACCCACCCGCTGCCGGTCGCCGAGGCCGGCGTGGACGTCTACGGGCTCACCCACAACGAGACCTCGACCGGCGTCGCGATGCCGATCAAGCGCCCGGCCGGCGCGGACGAGGGCTCGCTGGTCCTGGTGGACGCCACCTCGGGCGCCGGCGGCCTGCCGGTGGACATCACCGAGACCGACGTCTACTACTTCGCCCCGCAGAAGTCCTTCGCCTCGGAGGGCGGCCTGTGGCTGGCCACCTTCTCCCCGGCCGCCCTGGAGCGCGCCGCCGAGATCGCCGCCTCCGACCGCTACGTCCCGCCGTTCTTCTCGCTGCCGACGGCCATCGACAACTCGTCGAAGGACCAGACGTACAACACCCCGTCGATCGCCACGCTCTTCCTGCTGGCCGACCAGCTGGAGTGGCTGAACGGCAACGGCGGGCTGGACTGGGCCGTCGCCCGCACCGCCGACTCCTCGTCCCGGCTGTACGCCTGGGCCGAGAAGTCCGCCTTCGCCACCCCGTTCGTGGCGAACCCGGCCGAGCGCTCCCAGGTGGTCGGCACCATCGACTTCGACGAGTCGGTGGACGCCGCCGCGGTCGCCAAGGCACTGCGTGCCAACGGCATCGTGGACACCGAGCCGTACCGCAAGCTGGGCCGCAACCAGCTGCGCATCGCGATGTTCCCGGCGATCGACCCGGCGGACGTCGAGGCGCTCACCCAGTGCATCGACTACGTGGTCGAGCAGCTCTGAAACAGCTCGAAGCAGCCGCCGGAGCAGCCGCCGAGGCGTACGTGAGGGCCACCACCCCCGGGGTGGTGGCCCTCACGGCCGTTCCGGGCCTACCGGCCGACCAGTGAGCTGATCAGCACGACGACCAGCAGCAGCAGCAGGGTGCCGGAGACGATGCGCATACGAGTCTTGGGATCCACGGTCAACGAGCGTACCTCCGCCGCACGCCGGAGCGGACGGCGAGGGCGGCCCGGACGGCGAGGGCGGCCCGGAGCTCAGCACCAGTCCGCCAGCGCCCAGGAGCCCAGCGACTCGTAGTGCGCGAAGCCGCCGTCCAGGTCGCTCTTCATCAGGTGCAGCTCGGCGGCCTCCCACTCCGGCCCCCGGTAGTCCGTCAGCGCCGCCGTCAGCCCGTCCAGCTCGGCCGCCGCGACCCGCTGGACGGCCCGCCGGTGGCCGCGCGAGGAACCGGCCCGGGCGAGGGTGAGGTGCGGGTGGAAGGCGAAGCTGTCGGTGGACTCCCCGACCACCTCGGCGACGGCCTCGGTGACGGCCTCGGCCAGTCGGCGCAGCGCCCAGGTCTGGCCCTCCACGCCGGCCCAGAGCACCCGGTCGCCGAACCGGCCGGCACCCGCGATCCGCAACCGGTGCACGGGGTGGACCTCGGCGACGCCGGCCAGGCCCGCCTCCAGCTCCGGCAGCCGCTCGGGCGCCACCTCGCCGAGGAAGGCCAGGGTGAGGTGCCAGCCCTCCACGGTGGTCCAGCGCAGCCGGTCCGCCCCGGGCAGGCCGCGCACCGGCTCGACCGCGTCGTAGAGCCCCTGCAGCGCCGCGACCGGCGGGATCACCGCCACGAAAAGCCTCATGTGCCCATCTTCCCGCGCCTGCCGCGGGGCGGGCGGCTCGGGGCGGGCGCCCCCGGGCATCCACCGGGCCTCCCCGGGCGCTACCGGGCGCTACCGGGCGCCGGCGGGCGCGGGGGGTGTCCTCCCGTCCGTTTCTGGGCTAGAACGGCTCCATGATCGATTCCAGCGGCATGAAGATCCGCACCGGAGGCCCCGAGGACATCCCCGACATCCTCGCCCTGCTCGACGGCGCCGTGGCCTGGCTGGCCGGCCAGGGCCGCACCGGCCAGTGGGGCGACCGACCGTTCAGCACCTCGCCCGCCCGGGTCGAGCACATCGAGCAGTACGGCCGCGAGCCCTTCCTGATCCGGCTCGCCGTGGACGACGAGGGCCGTACGGTCGGCTCCTGCGTGCTGTCCGAGGAGCGCGGCGCGTACATCCCCGCCGTGGACGAGCGCGAACTGTACGTCCGCAACCTGGTCACCGACCGCGCCCGCAAGGGTTCGGGGATCGGCGCCGCGCTGATCGCCGACGCGGTCGAGGAGGCCCGCCGACGCGGCATCGGCCTGCTGCGGGTGGACTGCTACGGCGGCGCCGACCGCCGGCTGGTCGCCCAGTACCGCGCGCTCGGCTTCACCGAGACCGAGGGCTTCGAGGTCGAGCAGCCGAACGGCGTCTGGCCGGGCCAGGTCCTCGCCATCCGGCTCTGACCTCCCTGCGGCCCTGCCCGACGCCGGGCTCCCGCCGACGGCGGGTCCCCGGAGGCCGCCACGGCCTCCGGGGACCCGTCACACCGTCAGCAGGCGGCGGCCAGCTCGGACGTGCGCGGCGCGCTGGCCCGCGGCACGACGGCCACCACCCGGCCGCCGCGGCCCGGGTGCAGGTCGAAGCGCACCCGCAGGTCCGCGCTGCGGGCCAGCACCAGGCCGACCGCACCGGCCGCCAGCGCGGACACCAGCCCGCAGGCCAGCAGGCCGAGCCGGGGCCCGTACGAGGCGGTCACCCAGCCGACGACCGGGGCGCCGATCGGCGTGCCGCCGGTGAAGACCAGCACCAGCAGGCCCATCACCCGGCCGCGCATCTCGGGGTCGGTGGCCAGCTGCAGCATGGAGTTGACCGAGGTGTTGAAGCTCAGCCCGAACACGCCGATCAGCATCAGCAGCAGCGCGAAGGTCCAGTAGTCGGGCGCGAAGGCCGCGACCACCTCCAGCGTGCCGAAGGCCAGCGCCGCGCCCACCAGTCGGCGCAGCCGGGGCGCGCCCCGGCGGGCGGCGAGCAGGGCGCCGGCCAGCGAGCCGACCGCCATCGCGGTGTTCAGCAGACCGTACTGGCCGGCTCCCACCTTGAAGGTGTCGTACGCGAAACCGGACAGCAGCGTCGGGAAGTTGAAGCCGAAGGTCCCGATGAACCCGGCCAGCACCATCGGCCAGAGCAGCTCGGGCCGCTCCTTCACGTACCGCAGGCCCTCCCGCAGCTGTCCCTTCTCGCGGGCGATCGGCTCGGTCGGGCGCAGTTCGCCCTCCCGCATCGCCAGCAGTCCGCCGATCACGGCGGCGAAGGACAGCGCGTTGACGGCGAAGGCCCAGCCGCTGCCGACCGCGGCGATCAGCAGGCCCGCGACGGCGGGGCCGACCAGGCGGGCGGTCTGGAAGTTGGCGGCGTTCAGGCTGACGGCGTTGGCGAGGTCCTTGGGCCCGACCATCTCGGAGACGAAGGCCTGCCGGGTCGGGTTGTCCACCACGGTGACCAGGCCGAGCAGCAGCGCGAAGGCGTACACGTAGTACGGCGTCACCACGCCGCCGACGGTCAGCACCGCGAGGCCCGCGGCGAGCAGGCCCATCGCGCCCTGGGTGTAGATCAGCAGCCGGCGCTTGGGCATCCGGTCGGCGAGCACGCCGCCGAACAGGCCGAGCAGCAGCATCGGCAGGAACTGCATGGCGGTGGTGATGCCGACCGCGAGCGGGCTGCCGGTGAGGCTCAGCACCAGCCAGTCCTGGGCGATCCGCTGCATCCAGGTCCCGGTGTTGGACACCACCTGGCCGGCGAAGTAGTAGCGGTAGTTGCGCACGCGCAAGGAGGAGAACATCCCCCCGGGCCGGGTGAACCGGGCGCCTGTCGGGGAGGAGAGGGGCCGAGCGGTGCTCGTCGCCGGACGGGTGGTGGCGGGCGACGGGCGGGACGCGTGGCTGCGGCCCTGAGCGGCGGAGTCCGCCGCGGTGCGTTCGTCGGGGTCGTCGTCGCCGCTGCCGGGCAGCCCCGTGGGGGCGGGTGCCTGGGCGTCGGCGGCCGCGGCGCTCGCCGCGGCGGGGTCGGTGGTCGGTTCGTCGGTACGGATGCGGATGGCGGCGGCGCTGGCTGCGGCCGGCGGTGTCACGGTGGTCTCCCCTCGCGGCGCGACGGCCATGGCGGTGGCCGTCGCGCTCCTGGTGTTCGTGGTCGGTCCTGCGGTGATGCTTGCTCCTTCGTCTCCCGGCGGCCGGCCGGGTTCGGTGTGCCTAGAGGTGTGCGAGCTTGTAGAGCACGGGCGCGGCCTCCCGGAGGACGGCCCATTCCTCCTCGTCGAGCCCTTGGGCGAGCTCGGCGAGCCAGACGTTTCGGCGCCGGCGACTCTCCGCGAGGATCGTCTCGGCCTGCTCGGTGCTGCTGACGACCACCTGCCGGCGGTCCTCGGGGTGCGGCTCCCGCCGCACCAGCCCCTTCTCCTCCAGCATCGCGACGATCCTGGTCATCGAAGGAGGCTGCACGTGCTCCTTCCGGGCGAGCTCACCCGGCGTCGCCTTCCCGCACCGGGCGAGGGTGCCCAGCACTCCCATCTCGGTGGGACTCAGCGACTCCTCCACCCGCTGGTGTTTGAGTCGTCGGGAGAGGCGCATCGTGGACGACCGCAGCTGACTGATGGCTGCGAGGTCCTGCTCGGACATCTCGGGCATCTCTTTAGACTACGTCATTACCCTCGCTAAAGAAAATCCGCCTCCCACCGAGCCGGAGCACCGGCCCGGTGCCATATTGGTCAGTGGGTGATCGTTCCCGTCTCCCGGAAGGGCCGACCAGACATGTCCGACCTCGCCGCCGAGCAGTCCCAGCCGCCCGCGCCGCCCGCGCAGTCCGCGCAGCCCGGGCAGGACGACACCGGGTTCGCCCGGCTCGCCATGGTCACCATCGACTGCGCCGACCCGGTCGCCCTGGCGTCGTTCTACGGCGAGCTACTGGGGTGGGAGACCCGGCACGTGGACGAGAACTTCGCGATCCTGGACAACCCGGAGGGCGGCAGCCCGCTCGGCTTCGGCCGGGTCACCGGGTACCGGCCGGAGCCGTGGACGGAGCCGGACGGGAGCAAGCACTTCCACCTGGACTTCTACGTGGACGACCTGGAGGAGTCCACCGCGAGGGCCCTCGCGCTCGGCGCGACCCAGCCCGCGTACCAGCACGGGCGCACGCTCAAGGTGCTGATCGACCCGGCCGGCCACCCGTTCGGACTAGCCCCGCTGGAGTAAGCCACAAAGGGGCCCGGGGAGCCTGGGGAGGGGATGTCAGGGCTTGGTGTCAAGATCATGCAGATGGCGTAAAAGCCTGCTCTGACCTGGGACTTCACGAAAAAAGCGAACGTTGTGCGGCCGCCGGGCAGTGGCTACTGTCCCCGATTGTCAGGGGCACCACACGCCAGGTCCCCCCTCGGCGGACCCCTTTTCGCTGTTGTCGTGGCCGCTTCCGCGCTCCCTCTCGTCCCGGCAGCCCCGGCCGAACCGCGTCCGCCTCCGGCCCTGGTGCCCGCAACCTCGCCTCCAGGGAGCTCAATTGGGTGCGATCCACCATGCCGACCACGGCTGGGTGACACCGGCGGTCTCGTACTTCGTCGCCTGCCTCGGGGCCTTCGTGGCCTTGCGCAGCGCCCGCTGGGCGCTGGTCTCCAAGGGCAAGACCCGCGCGGTCTGGCTGCTCTTCGCGTCCACCTCGCTCGGCGCCGGCATCTGGTCCATGCACTTCATCGCGATGCTCGGCTTCTCGGTGAGCGGCGTCCAGATCAGCTACCAGCCCGGGCTGACGGTGCTCAGCCTGCTGGTCGCCGTGGCCGTGGTCGGCATCGGCCTGTTCACCGTCGGGTACTGGCGCCGGCGGCCCGTCCTGGCACTGCTGGTCGGCGGGCTGACCACCGGCCTCGGGGTCGCCGCGATGCACTACCTGGGCATGGCCGCGATGGTCCTGCCGGGCCGGCTCGGCTACGACCACCTGACGGTGGGGCTGTCGATCGGCATCGCCGTGTTCGCGGCGACGGCAGCGCTCTGGGCCGCGCTGAACATCCGGGGCACGCTCGCCGTCCTGGCGGCCGCGCCGGTGATGGGCGTGGCGGTCTGCGCGATGCACTACACCGGTATGGCGGCGCTGTCGGTGCAGGTGGACTTCTCGCACTCCACCCAGGACGGCGTGATGGCCCTGCAGTTCATCTTCCCGCTCGGGGTCGGGCTCGGCTGCTACGTCTTCTTCGGCTCGCTGGCCTTCGCCGTCTCGCCGAGCCGCCCCAGCTCCCAGCCGCTGCTGGCCGGTCCGGCCGCGCCGCTGCCGCCGCGGGCGCCCCGGCCGCCCCGCGTCCCGCAGCAGCGGGCGGCCGGGGCGGGCGTCCGGCGCTGAGCGCGGGTCCGTACGCGGGCGCGGGGGCCGGCCGGGGGGGGGGGCCCGGCCCCCCCCCCCCCCGGGGCCCCCGCCCCGGCCCCCCCCGCCCCCCCCCCCGCGGCGCCCCCCGCCCCCCCCCGCCCGGCCTGGGGGCCAAGTACC
>NZ_JBIWJF010000038.1:0-49438 GCF_044764985.1 Kitasatospora sp. NPDC093550 | reverse complement strand
CGCGCCGCGCGCGCGCGGGGGGGGGCCGCGGCGGCCGGGGGGGGGGGGCCCGCCGGGGGGGGGGCCCCCCCCCCCCCCCCCCGCGCCCGTTCGGCCCTACTCGGGCCGCCCGAGCAGGCCGCTCAGGTGCTCCGGCGTCGCCACCGGGCAGACCTTGTGCACGAAGTCCCGCCGCAGCCCGTGGTACGGCTCGCCCGCCCGGTAGAAGTTGGCGTGCATCCGCCGCAGTTCCTCGGCCCGGTACTCGGCCAGCGGCTTCACCTCCTCGTCGGCGGCGCGGCGGCGCTTCTTGTCCACCAGCCGTCCGGTGAGCTCCGGCGAGGCGGCGATCCCGGCCGCCTCCCGGGCCACCCAGCGGCGGAACTCCGCCGCGTCCCCGCCGAACGCCCGGTCCACCAGGCCGATCCGGCGGGCGTGCTCGACCCCGACGGGCAGCGCCTCGGTGGTGAGCCGCTCGGCCTGCTCGGCGCCGACCCGCTTCGGCAGGGTGTACGTCCAGTACTCGGAGCCGTACAGCCCCATCAGGCGGTAGTGCGGGTTGAGCACCGCCGAGTCGCGGCACCACACCTCGTCCGCGGCGAGCGCCATCATCAGCCCGCCGGCCGCCGCGTTCCCCGCCAGGGCCGCGACCGTCACCTTGTCCGTCGTGGTCAGGACGGCCTCGACGAAGTCGTCCATCGCGTTGATGTTCTCCCAGGACTCCAGCGCCGGGAAGGCCGAGCCCTCGATGACGTTCAGCTGGATCCCGTTGGAGTAGAAGTCCCGGGGCGCGCCGAGCACCAGCACCGAGGTGGGCCGGTCCGCCGCCTCGCGGTAGGCGGCGAGCAGCCGGCGGCACTGCTCGGTGCTCATCGCCCCGCCGGGGTAGGCGAATTCGAGGTAGCCGACCTCGCCCTCCTCGCGGTAGCGCAGCTCCGACCAGGTCGCGCGACGGGCGGCCGCCGCCGGGCTCACCGGCACATCGCGGACCCGGTACAGCTCGTCGGCGAGGACCGTGGCGGCCGGCAGCTTGAAGGTGGCCGGCCCGCCGGGGGTGCGGCGCGGGCGCAGCTGCGGGATCCACACCGCGCCGTCCACGGTGGCCCGGCAGATGGCGCCGTCCCGGGTGGCCAGCACCGCGCCGGGGCGCGGACCGCGCAGCTCGTCCTCGGGGTGGCCGCCGTGCAGGAAGAACTCCCGCCCGTACAGCTCGTCCAGCACCCCGGGCTGGGAGTCGGCGGCGCGCAGCTTGCGCAGCACGGTGGCGGTGTCGTCCAGCTCCCAGTCGATCCGGCGGTTCTCCTGGCGCAGCAGGGGCCGCAGCTCGCCGCGCACGTCCGGCCGGCCGTAGTCCAGCGGTTCGGGGGTGAACAGCCCGCCCTCGTAGCGCCGGACGGCCAGCAGGACGGCCTCCACGGCGGCGTCGGCGACCTCGCCCCGGTACAGCTCGCTCTTGCCGCAGGCGGGGACGGGGAACTCGACGGACGCCCAGACGTCGCCGGCGTCCATCTCCTCGACGGCCTGCAGCACCGTGACGCCCCAGCGCTCCGCGCCCTCGGTGATCGCCCAGTCGAGCGAGGAGGGGCCCCGGTCGCCGACCGGCCCGGGGTGCACGATCAGGACGGTCCGGGTGGACCAGATGTCCTGCGGGACGGCCTTGGTGAGCATCGGGCAGATGATCAGCTCGGGATCGGTGCGGGCCACCCCCGCCCGCATCTGCTCGTCACCGAGCGCGAGCTGCACGGCGACCTGGTGGCCGCACTCGCGCAGCTCGGTGTGGACGCGCTGGGTCAGGCTGTTGAACGCACTGGCGATCAGGAGAATGCGCAAGGGGGGCCTCCGGCGGTACAGGGGTCGCGCGGAGGCGATGAAACCACGGCATGGACACGTAACGATTACGTTCCGTACCTCGACGCTCTACCCTCACGCACCCCGCACACCTGTGGTCCCGGCGTGGTCCCCCTTCGCCCGATCTCCCCAGCTGTTTCCCAGAGTTGGGCTGGCGCCGGAGGGCCAGGACACTACCGGGCCCGCCGCCCCGGCCGTCGCGCCGGCCGCCGCCGCGCTACCGGGGGAACGCCCGCCGGGCCCGCCAGGTGGTGTGCTCGCGGGAGACGGCGTCCTCCGCGTCGGCGGCCAGCCGGGCCCAGCGCGCCTCGGCGTCCGGCGCCCTGAGGTCCAGGTCGGAGAGCTGGTTGCCGACGTTCTCCAGCTCGCGCGCGGCCAGCTGGTACGCGGCGGCCAGCGGGCGGAGCTGCTTGAGCTGCGTCCAGGCGATGATCGACGCGGCCGCGGCCGAGCTGGCGCCGAAGACGTGCACCTGCAGCGCGCCGGTGGCCTGGGCGACGGCGGCCGCCGCGCCGAGGATGATCAGCACCGCGATGCCGAGCCCCCAGGAGACCGCCTGCGAGTCGCAGGCCTCGGCCCGGGAGCGGTACCAGGTGCGCTGCCCCTCGACCCGGGTGCGCAGGTAGAGGGTGCGCCGGGCGGTCAGGCTCTCGGCACGCAGCCGCCGCATCTCCGGGGTGATCTCGGCGACCGTCTCGGGCGGCACGATCTCCGGGTCCTCGAACGCCCGCAGCACGTCCTCGACCTGCAGCAGGTAGCCGCGGTCCACGTCCGCCGACTCCGCCTCGCCGTCGAACGGACGGGCCCGGACGGTGTACTTCCAGGCCAGCGTCTTGACCGACTCGGCCGCCGCCCGGGCCTCGTACCAGCGGCCCTGCGGGTTGCTGCGGCGCAGCCGGGACCAGAAGTAACCGGCCACCAGGAAGGCGGCCACCGAGAACAGCGGCCAGACGTCGAAGTCGCCGTCGTGGTCCGGACCGGGGAACGACCCGATCACCGCGGCGATCACCAGCATCGCGATCAGGCCGCGGTACCAGCGCAGCGTCTCGCGCTGGCCGTCCAGCGAGGCCTTGTCCGCCGTCCAGAACAGCTCCGGCAGCAGCTGCGCCTCGACTCCCCCGGGCGGATCCTGTTGCACCATCGGTCGAGTCCCCTCCCCCTTCTCCGTCCAGCCAGTATTCCCGCCGCCAACTGGCCTACACGGGCGCCTTTTTGACACCTTCCGACGGTGGCCGATTGCCCGACCGCCCGGTAACCGGTAGGAACGGTTACATGCCGCTGCACTGGAAGCTCGTCATCGACTGCACCGACCCGCACCGCCAGGCCGCCTTCTGGGCCGCCGCCCTGGAGTACGCGCTGGAGGACCACGGCCCGCTGGTCGCCCGTCTGCTCGCGGCCGGCGCGATCGGCCCGGAGGCCACCACCGAGGTGGCCGGCCGCCCCGTCTGGCGCGCCCTGGCCGCCGTCCGCCACCCGGAGGACCCGTTCGACCCCGCCTCGGACACCGGCCTCGGCCGCCGGATCCTCTTCCAGGCCGTCCCCGAGCCCAAGCGGGACAAGAACCGCCTGCACCTGGACCTCCACCCCGGCCCGCAGGCGCGCGCGGCCACCGTCACCCGGCTCGAAGCCCTCGGCGCCACCGTCCTGCGCGAGGTCGAGGAACCGGGTGGCCGGTGGACCACCATGGCCGACCCCGAGGGCAACGAGTTCGACGTCCAGTGACCCCGCCCCGCCCGGAACGCACCGGGAAGCACCGGGAAGCACCGCGGCCCCGCACCCGGGTGGGTGCGGGGCCGCGGTGCCGGGCGGGTGTCAGAGCAGGCCGAAGGCCGGCATCAGGTAGTAGAAGGCGAACACCGCCGCCACCGCGTACAGCGGGGCGGGCACGCCGCGGCCGCGGCCGGCGGCCAGGCGCAGGACGCAGAAGGCGATGAAGCCGAAGCCGATGCCGTTGGTGATGCTGTAGGTGAACGGCATCATCACGATGGTCAGGAAGGCCGGGATCGCGATGGTGTAGTCGGCCCAGTCGATCTCCTTGACCGAGTTGGCCAGGATCAGGAAGCCGACCGTGACCAGGGCCGGGGTGGCGGCCTGGGCGGGGACCATGGTGGCGAGCGGGGTCAGGAACAGCGCCACCACGAAGAGCAGGCCGGTGACGATCGAGGCGAAGCCGGTCCGGGCGCCCTCGCCGACACCGGCGGTGGACTCGACGAAGCAGGTGTTGGCGGAGGCGGAGGTGGCGCCGCCGGCCGCGGTGGCGATGCCGTCGACCATCAGGACCCGGTTGATGCCGGGCAGGTCGCCCTTGGCGTCCAGCAGGTGGGCCTCGTCGGCCACGCCGAGGATGGTGCCCATCGCGTCGAAGAAGCACGACATCAGCACGGTGAAGACGAACAGCACGCCGGTCAGCACGCCGACCTTCTCGAAGCCGCCGAACAGGCTGACCTTGCCGACCAGCCCGAAGTCCGGCGCGGCGACCGGGTTGCCCGGCCACGTCGGGACGGTCAGGCCCCACTTGAGCGCCGGGACGTCGGCGACCTTGTCGATCACCACGGCGAGCGCGGTCGAGACCGCGATGCTGATCAGGATCGCGCCGGGCACCTTGCGGATCACCAGGACCAGGGTGAGCAGCAGGCCGACGACGAAGACCAGCACCGGGAAGCCGAGCAGGTGCCCGTTGCCGCCGAGCTGCAGCGGGACGGTGGTGTGCGCGGCGTCCGGGATGCGGCTGACGAAGCCGGAGTCGACCAGGCCGACCAGGGTGATGAACAGGCCGATACCGATCGCGATGGCCTTGCGCAGGCCGAGCGGCACGGCGTTCATGACCCGCTCGCGCAGCCCGGTGGCCACCAGCAGCATGATCGCGAAACCGGCCAGCACGACCATGCCCATGGCGTCCGGCCAGGTCATCCGCGGCGCGAGCTGGAGCGCCACGATGGTGTTGACGCCGAGGCCGGCGGCCAGGCCGATCGGGACGTTGCCGACCACGCCCATCAGCAGGGTGGTGAGACCCGCGGTGAGGGCGGTGGCGGTGACGAGCTGTGCGCTGTCCAGGTGAGCCCCGGTCATGTCCGTGGCGCTCGCCAGGATGATCGGGTTCAGCACCAGGATGTAGGCCATGGTGAAGAACGTGGCGACACCGCCGCGGATCTCCCGCGGCAGGGTGGAGCCGCGCTCGCTGATCCGGAAGAAACGGTCGACCGCGCTGGCGGGGGGCTTGGGCGCGGCGTCGGCGGGTTCGGGCGACTCGGTGGTCGGCTGGACCACAGGCATGCGTGCGTCCTCTGTGGGGGAGCTGAGGAGGGGGGATGACACCCGGGGCGACGGTGGCCGGGCTCAGAGCTTTCAGTATGGTTTCCGCATCGCACACGCGCTATCTTCGCGCGTAGAGCCCGGCCGGGGCCCGCGCAACCGCGACCGGCCCCCGCCGCACCGTACGCTAGGCCCCATGCCCAAGACGCCGCTGCACCCCTCGCCCCCTCCGCTGGAGGCCAATGACGTCGCCATCGTCGGCGGCGGCACGGTGGTGTGGTTCGTCGCCTTCCTCGCGCTGCTCCCCTTCCAGGGCACGCTCTCCGACCACGGCCACGGCACCTGGCCGTGGATCTGCCTCTCCGGCGGCCTGCTCGGTCTGATCGGCCTCTGGTACTGCCGCGCCCGGCGGGACGCGATCGCCCGCGGCCGCGCCGCCGAGGCGGCCGAACGCGTGACGGACGGCGACGGTCAGGACCCGGCCACCCGGTCGGACTGAAGAGTCCTTTAGTAGCACGCATCGGACATAAGGCACCCGTAGAGTCGGTGCCATGACGCAGCCTGCGCAGCCAGCGGAAGAGCGGCCGTCCGACGGGGACCGTCCGGACGGGGCCCACCCCCTCGGGCTGCTGCCCGGGCGACGCGGCGGCCTGACCGGCGCCGAGGTGGCCGAGCGCGTCGCGAAGGGGCAGGTCAACGACGTCCCGGTCCGGTCCAGCCGCTCCACCCGGGAGATCGTCCGGGCCAACGTCTTCACCCGCTTCAACGCGATCATCGGCGTGATGTTCGGGATCATCCTGGTCGTCGGGCCGATCCAGGACGGCCTGTTCGGCCTGGTCATCGTGGCCAACACGGCGATCGGCATCATCCAGGAGCTGCGCGCCAAGAAGACCCTGGACAGCCTGGCCCTGATCGGCGAGGCCCGCCCGCAGGTCCGCCGGGACGGCGGCGTCCGGCAGATCGGCGTCTCCGAGATCGTCCTCGACGACACCGTGCTGCTCGGCATCGGCGACAAGGTGATCGTCGACGGCGAGGTCACCGAGGCGGACGGCCTGGAGATCGACGAGTCGCTGCTCACCGGCGAGCCCGACCCCGTCCTCAAGCAACCCGGCGACCAGGTGATGTCCGGCAGCTTCGTGGTGGCCGGCGCGGGCGCGTTCACCGCCACCAAGGTCGGCCGCGAGGCCTACGCGGCGCAGCTCGCCGAGGAGGCCAGCAAGTTCACGCTGGTGAAGTCGGAGCTGCGCAGCGGCATCGACAGCATCCTGCGGTTCATCACCTACCTGCTGATCCCCACCGCGATCGGCCTGATCATCAGCCAGCTGGCCGTCGAGGGCCGGGACTGGCGCGAGGCCGTGCGGCGGATGGTGGCCGGAATCGTCCCGATGGTCCCCGAGGGCCTGGTGCTGCTGACCTCGGTGGCCTTCGCGATCGGCGTGATCAGGCTCGGCCGCAAGCAGTGCCTGGTCCAGGAGCTCCCGGCGATCGAGGGCCTGGCCCGGGTGGACACCGTCTGCCTGGACAAGACCGGCACCCTCACCGAGGGCGGCATGGACGTGGTCGACCTGCGGGTGCTCTCCGACGGGGAGCCCGCCGCCGTCGGCCCGGACACCGTCCGGCACGCGCTCGCCGTGATGGCCGGCGCCGACGCCCGTCCCAACCCGTCCATGCAGGCCGTCATCGACGCGTACGGGCGGGGCGACGACGCACGCGAGCGGGACGGCTGGCGGGTGATCGAGGCGATGCCCTTCTCCTCCGCCCGCAAGTGGAGCGGCGTGCAGCTGCTGGAGCCGCAGGGCGGCGAGGCCAGCTGGCTGCTCGGCGCCCCCGACGTGCTGCTGCCCGCGGGGCACCCGGCGCTGGCCGAGGTGGACGAGCTGGGCGCGCGCGGCCTGCGGGTGCTGCTGCTCGGCCGTACGCCCGTCCCGCTGGACTCCCCCGACCCGGCCGCCGACCTCACCCCGCTGGCGCTGGTGGTGCTGCAGCAGCGGCTGCGCGGCGACGCCGCCGAGACGCTGCGGTACTTCGAGGGGCAACGGGTCCGGGCCAAGGTCATCTCCGGCGACGCGGCGGTCTCGGTCGGCGCGGTGGCCGGCCACCTGGGCCTGCCCGGCGCCGACCACCCGCTGGACGCCCGCACCCTGCCCACCGACCCGGAGGAGCTCGCCGAGACCGCCGACGCGACCAGCGTCTTCGGCCGGGTCACCCCGCAGCAGAAGCGCGTGCTGGTCGGGGCACTGCAGTCGCGCGGCCACACCGTGGCGATGACCGGCGACGGCGTCAACGACGTGCTGGCGCTCAAGGACGCCGACATCGGCGTGGCGATGGGCACCGGCTCGGACGCGACCAAGGCGGTCGCCCAGATCGTGCTGCTCGACGACCGCTTCGCGACCCTGCCGTCGGTGGTCGCCGAGGGCCGCCGGGTGATCGGCAACATCGAGCGGGTCGCCTCGCTGTTCCTGGTGAAGACGGTCTACTCGGTGCTGCTGGCGCTGCTGGTGATCTTCACCCACTCGCCGTACCCGTTCCTGCCCCGGCACTCCACCGTGCTGTCCTCGCTGACCATCGGCGTGCCGGCCTTCTTCCTCGCGCTCGCCCCCAACAACGAGCGGGCCCGCACCGGCTTCGTGAAGCGGGTGCTGCGGCTGGCCATCCCCGGCGGTGTCATCGCCGGGACGGGCACCTTCGTGGCCTACGCGCTCGCCCGCGCCAACCACGCGACCGACCTCGAGGCCGACACCAGCGTCGCCACCCTGACGCTCTTCCTGATCGCCATCTGGGTGCTCGCGATCGTCGCCCGCCCGTACAGCTGGTGGCGGCTGCTGCTGATCGGCACCATGGGCGGCGCGTTCGCCCTGGTCCTGCTGGTCCCCCCGCTGAAGGAGTTCTTCCAGCTCTCCCTGGTCGGCTTCCGCGACCCGCTGGTCGGCGTCGGCATCGCGGTGATCTGCGGCATCGCCCTGGAGATCACCTGGCGCTACCTCAAGCGCCACGGCATGGAGTGAGCGGTCCGGCGCGGAGGAGCGCCGAACGCCGTGACACGCGCCGCCGGATGAGTGACAGCCCCCGCGCCGACAACCGATGATGGCCCCCGGAAGGGGGTGCCGAATGGCGCGCAGGGGTGGGGACTTGGAGGCGTTCATCGCCTTCCTGGGCGGACTGCTGGCGGTCGGGCTGACGGCCCTGGCGATGGCCGGCGTCGGCCTGACGGTCAGGCCGACACCCGCGCTGCGGGCCGCCGCGCTGGTGACCCTGGGCGCGGTCTGGCTGACCGTCGCCGGCACCGTCTACGGCCGCCTCCGGGCACGCACCGGCTGAGCCCGGGCGCGCACCGACCGAAGCCGGCCGACGCGCGCCCGCCGGGCTCAGCCCTCGAAGTCCCGGGCCGCCGACAGCTCGTACGCCCGGTCCGGCTCGCTGAGCGCGGCCAGCACCTCGAAGCGCCGGTGCCACTGCCCGACCGACCAGGCGAGGCCGGCCGCGAGGCCCTCCGGGGTGGCCGCGTGCAGCAGGCCGG
Source organism: Kitasatospora sp. NPDC093550 (assembly GCF_044764985.1). NCBI lineage: Bacteria > Bacillati > Actinomycetota > Actinomycetes > Kitasatosporales > Streptomycetaceae > Kitasatospora > Kitasatospora sp. NPDC093550. The sequence goes on along the minus strand of NZ_JBIWJF010000038.1, from coordinate 40,842 downwards.
GCACCGGCGGCACCTCGAACTCGTCGTCCTCGTCCTCGGCCTCGGCGAGCTCCGGGTCGTACGGCGGCTCCGGGGCGTCCGCCCCGGGGTCCCAGCGCCAGTCCACCGCGGCCTCGCCGCCGTCCGGGCCGACGACCAGCAGCTCCTCGTGCTCCTCGTAGGCCACCGGGCAGCCGGGCAGCAGCTCCCGCACCACGGCCGGGACCCGGTGCAGCACGCCCTCCGACAGCACCCGGCCGCCGGCCACCTCGCTGGCCAGCGACACGTGCAGCCGCTCCGCGAGGTCGACCGCGAGCGCCGGGGCGACCGGCAGCAGCGGGTACGGGTGCAGCAGCTGGACCAGGTCGGGGGCGTCGGCGACCACCGCCTCGGTGGCGTCCACCACCACCGTGTGGGCCGGCCGGCGGCCGGTGGCCGGGTCCAGCGGCGGCAGCGCCCGCACCACGTCCAGCGGCTCGATCCGCTCGCGGTCCACCCGGGCCAACGCGCTGTGCAAGCCGTGCAGTTGACGGTGGCCGACGACGACGGCCGGGTCGGTCATCCGGTCCAGCACCTCGTCCGGCCCGTGCGGCTCGGCGAGCAGCGCGGCCAGCGTGGTGCGCACCCCGAGCGCGTGCAGGAACTGCTCGTCCAGGGTGGTGCGCGCCTCGTCGTACAGCCCGCGCAGCAGCGGGTCCGCCCCGGCGGCGCGCAGCCCGGCGGGCTCCCGGCCGTCCAGCACCGGGTGGTCGCGCAGCCACCAGGCGGTGTACGGCGGCAGGTCGGCGTACGAGCCGTCCGGCAGCAGGGTGCGCACGGGGTTGACCACGGCGTCCCGGTACGGCGGGCGGGCCAGCGCGGCGAGCGCCTCGGGCCAGGCGTCGTCGTCCACCAGGTCCAGGTCGCGCACCGCCAGCAGCTCGGCGGCCACCGGCGGGACGCCGACCGCCTCGTCCGCCTGCAGCGCCTCCAGCACGTCCTCGGCCCAGTCGGCGAGCCCGTCCGGCGCCTCGTCCAGCAGGCCGGTGGGGTGGCCGCCGGCCGCCCGGTCGGCGGGCACGGTGGGGTCGAGCCGCTCCAGGTCGTCCGGGTCGAGGACCACGTCCTCGGCCCGCACCAGCACGAAGCCGGCCAGCACGCCGACGGCCGCGAGCACCTCGGGCCCCCAGCGCTCCAGCAGCTCGTCGTCCACCCAGCCGGCGTCCTCCTCGCGGGCGAGCGCGGCGAACGGGCTCCCGGGCAGCACGAGTTCGCCCGCGCGGGCCGGCTCGCCCTCGTCGTCGAGCAGCGCCAGCCGGGCCAGCCAGGGGTGCTCGCCCGGCTCGGCGGCCGCGGCCTTCACCAACGCCAGGACGGCGTCGGAGAGTTCGAGCGCCGTGTCCAGGTCGTCCTCGGCCACCTCGTAGGAGCGGGCGACGGCGGCCCGCACCTCGGGGGTGTCCAGCACCCCGGCCGGGGTGGCGGTGCCCGCGCCGAGCTTGGCCAGCAGCGGGTGGGCGGCCTCGGGGTGGGCCAGCCGCAGGTCGAGCGCGGCCAGCGCGCCGGCCAGCGTCTCGGGGTAGCCCGGGAAGGCCGCCCAGTCGGCGTCCTCGGAGGGCAGCAGGACGCGCCGCGGCCCGGTCACCGTCCGCCCGTCCGCGAGCGGTACGGGCAGCGCGCCGAGCGCCTCCGGATCGGCCCCGCCGAGCGCCGCGTACAGGTTGCGCCACCAGCCGGGCTCGCGGTCCAGGCCGCCGAGCTGGTCGACCACCTCGGCCAGCGGCACCCGGCGCACGTTCAGCACCCTCAGCTCGGGGCGGCGCTCCAGACCGGCCGGCAGCAGTCCGGGGAAGATCGGCGCGAGCGCCTCGACCACCGAGCCGTCCGCGCCCTCCAGCAGCGTCGCGTCCCTGGGCCGCAGCGCGGGCGTGCCCTCCTCGACCGGCGCGGGGTGCGGCAGGAACGGCGTGCCGGGCAGCCGGGAGAGCACCGCCGCGCGCAGCGCGTTGTCCAGCGCGCCCTGGCCCAGCGGACCGGGCACCAGGCCGAGCGAGCCGAGGTCCGCGCCGCGGGCCCGCAGCAGGTCGGCGTAGCTCTCGGCGGCGCGCTCGGTGAGGAAGTCCGCCAGCGGGCCGGGCGCGACGTGCCGCCGGGTGGAGTCCAGCGGGTAGGAGGCGATCAGCAGCGCGGGCAGGCCGATCGGCTCGTCGCTGGGGGTCGGGGCGTGCAGCACGGGCGCGATGCCGGGCTGCTGCGGGGCACCGTCCGCGCCGACCGGGACGGCCCAGGTCACCGTCCAGTACGGGCGGGCGCGCTCCTCGGTGGGCCGGTCGACCAGCAGCTCGGCGTCCAGGCGGCCGGAGGCGCCGGCCGTCTGCCAGACCGTCTGCCGCAGCCGCCCGCCCCCGTCGTCGGTCACCGTGACCTCGGTGACGCCGTCCGGACGGGTCTCGGCGGCGGCCCGGGTGAGCGTCCGGGTGCCCTCCGGGGTCTCCACCACGACCTCGGCGAGGCCGGACAGGGTGAGCAGCAGGGCGTCGTCGATCCCGGCCAGCAGACGGCGGGTCAGGTCCTCGGCGGCGGCGTCCCGCATCGGCAGCACGACCACCGTGTCGTAGCCCTCGGGCGCCGGTCCCTCGGCCGCGAACGGCAGCCGCAGCAGCGGCACGTGGCCGTCCCGGCGGCGCAGCTCGTCGGCCAGCGCGGGCTGTGCCTCGGCGAGCGACCGGGCCTCGCCGAGCGACCAGCGCACCCCGCCCGCGGCACTGAGCACCGCGGGCTCGTCGGAGACCGCGAGCACGGCGGCGAAGCCGACCCCGAAACGGCCGACGGCGGGCTGCTCACCGCGCTTGGACGAGGCCCGCAGGGTGGACAGCGACTCGACGGCGGCCGCGTCCAGCGGGGCGCCGGTGTTGGCGGCGGCGAGCACGCCGTCGGCGAGGGTCAGCCGCAGCCGCCCGGGCCCGTGGCCGGCCCGCACCGCCGCGTCGGCCGCGTTCTGCGCCAACTCGACCACCAGCCGGTCCCGGTAGCCGCCGAGCGCCAGCTCCTCCTCGGCGTTGGCGTCCTCCCGGAACCGGGCCGGCGAGGCGGCCCAGGCGTCCAGCACGCGCCGCCGCAGCGCGGCGCTCCCGAAGGGGTCCGCGAGGTGCTCGTCCGTGCCGCTGCCGATGATCCGAGGTTCCACTGGACCTGCCGCCTTCCGCCGCCCTGTACTTCGTACGGGGGGCATTCTCCCCCGCCCGGACACCCCCGGCGGACCAGGGGCGCCCGCTGCCTATGCTGAGGCCCCTGTTCCGATTGGCGAGGGGGGAAACGGCATGGTCTCCGACGGGTCCTGGTACGTCCTGATCGAACGTGACCGGCAGATCGACGCGGACGGCGCCCACCGGTGGCAGCTGGTCCCGCCCCAGGAGGCCCCGCTGGGCCGGGACCAGGCGGTCGGGATGGCCGAGGAGGCGGCCCGGACGTACCTCCCCCGCGAGGATTCCGAGCCGTCCCGTCCGCCGACGCGCCGGATCTTCAAAATGCCCGACGGCGGCTTCCTGGTCGAGCTCACCCACAGCGGCTGGAAGCGCCACTTCCGGGTCTCGGTCGCCGAACTGCTCCACAGCGGGCAGGACGCCCCGCCGCCGCGCCCGACGACTCCGCCGCAGGACGCCGCCCCGCCCAAGCGCGGTCTGTTCGGCCGCCGCTGAGTCCGAGGGAGCGGGCCCGGGAACGCCGACGGCCCGCGCCACTCGTGGAGTGGGCGGGCCGCCGGACGGACGTGCTCAGGAGTGGCCGAGCTCCTCGGCCGGGGCGTCGGGCTCGACGGAGCCGGAGGCGCGGTCCGGGTGGAGCTGCAGCGGCTCGACCACCAGCTCGTCCAGGATCAGCTCGGACGGCGCCGGCGGGGCCGGGATGACGGCCGCCTCGGAGTGCCCGCCGCAGCCGTACGCGAAGGAGACGATCTGGCCGTCGGCCGGGCCGAACTCGTTGCCGCACACACCGAAGGCCTGCCCCAGCGAGCCGCCGATCGGGATCAGGAAGCCGCAGCTGTTGCACGAGGCCGGCGCGGCCTGGGCCATCGGGGTCTGCGGGCCGTGGGCCTTCTCCCAGCGGTCGGCGGCCAGGTGCAGGCCGAGCCGGGAGAGCACCCGGCTGCGGCCCAGGCCGAGCTCGGCGGCGACGGCGTCGATCCGGGCCCGGGCCGGGGCGGGCTGCACGTGCGGGTCGGTGACGACCAGGTCCTCGTCGTCGGCGAGGGCGACCGCGGAGTTCGGCGCGGGCTCGTCCTCGCCGCTCCAGCCGGGCTCCAGCCGCAGGTCGTCGGCGCCGGTCGGCAGCAGGTCGCCGGGGCCCATGTCCCCCGGGCGCAGCCGCTCGCTCCACGGCACCCATTCGGGGGCGAGGACGGCGTCGGGGCCGGGCAGCAGCACGACCTCGTCCAGGGTCACGTTCTTGGCGCGCGGGGCGCGGGCGACGGTGACCGCCCAGTGCCAGCCGCGGTAGGCGGCGTCCAGGCACTCGAAGGTGTGGGTGACGACGCGGTCGGCGTCCGCCTGGACGCCGAGGTGCGCCCCGACGGCCTCCGCTCCGACGGCCTCCTCGGCTGCCTGGCGGGCGAGTTCGACGGCCTCGGCACAGAGCCGGTCGGGGGTACGGCTTCGCATCGCAGCACTCACGGCGTCGATTCTCTCCCAGTTCTTCTGTCGCCCACGGCGTGTTGCCTGTTCCGTCGCGGCTCGGTAGTCCCTCGTCCATTCTGCGCGACCGGAGGCCCCCTCGGGTACCGGCCGCGCCGCTCGACCGGCCTGCCGGCGCCCCGGCGCCCCGGCGGGCGGACCTTGGGCAGGCTACCCGCCGGTCGGTGCCCCGGCACAGTCCGGGGCGGACGCAGTCGTTCCACGACCGCGCCGAGCCGGGCACAATCCCGCGTCGGCGCGGCGAATCTGGGGCAGGATGGGCTTGTGGCGGACGACGACCCGTCGCAGCACGCACTGCGCGCCTCGCAGGCCGGCAGCCCCGACGAGGCGGACGCCGTGCCGCGACAGCAGCCGGTCCCCGACGCGGGCGAACCGCGGGCGGCGGACGGCACCGGGGCGCCCGCCGGGGCCGTGAGCCTGGTCAAGCCCGCCGCACCGGCCGGGCCGTCCGAGCCGGCCGGGCCCGCCGCGCCCGGCGCCGCCGACGCACCGGCCGCTCCCGAGCCGGACGAGGACCTGGAGGGCCCGGAGGAGGAGGTCCCCGAGCCCCGCCGGAACTTCCTGGTCCGCACCGCCTCCGCCGCCGGCTCCCGCACCGGCAAGGTGGTGCACGGCACCGGCCGCCGGATCCGCCGGGCCACCTCCGCCGAGGGCGCGGGCGAGTCCGGCCTCGCCAAGCTGATCGAGCTGCACGCGCTCAACTCCTTCGGCGACATGCTGATCACCATCGCGCTGGCCTCCACCATCTTCTTCTCGGTGCCCACCGGCGAGGCCCGCGGCCGGGTGGCGCTCTACCTGCTGATCACGATGGCCCCCTTCGCCGTCCTGGCCCCGGTGATCGGCCCGCTCCTGGACCGCCTGCCGCACGGCCGCCGGGCGGCCATGGCGATGGCGATGCTGGCCCGGGCGGTGCTGGCCTGGACGATGGCCGGGGTGATCTCCGGCGGCGGCCTCGCGCTCTACCCGGAGGCCCTCGGCGTGCTGGTCGCGTCCAAGGCGTACGGGGTGGTGCGCAGCGTCGTGGTGCCCCGGCTGCTGCCGAGCCGGCTCTCCCTGGTGAAGGCGAACTCCCGGGTCACCCTGGCCGGGCTGCTGGCCACCGGCGTGGCGGCGGGGGTGGGCGGGCTGCTGCACCTGATCGGCCCGGGCTGGCCCCTGCGCGGCGCCTTCCTGGTCTTCGTGATCGGCACCCTGATGGCCTTCCACCTGCCGCACGAGGTCGACTCGGCCAAGGGCGAGCAGCGCGCCGTCCTGCACGCCGAGGTGCACGGCGAGGGCTCGCACCTGATCCCCCACAAGCCGCCGCCGGTCAAGGCCTCGCTGCGCACCGTGGGCCCCTCGGTGATCCTGGCGCTGCGGGCGATGTCCGCGATGAAGTGGCTGGTCGGCTTCCTGGTGATGTTCCTGGCCTTCCTGCTGCGTGAGGAGCCGGTCGGCGGCCTGCAGCCGACGCTGGCGCTGGGCCTGGTGGCACTGGCCGCGGGCACCGGCAACGCGCTCGGCTCGGTGCTCGGCTCCTGGCTGCGCACCCGCGGCCCGGAGGCGACGGTCACCGCGATGCTGCTGCTGGCCACCTGCGTGACGGCCGCGGCCGCGCTCTGGTACGGCGTGGTGACGGTGATTCTGGTCGCGGGCACCGCCGGGATGGCGGCCTCGCTGGGCAAGCTGGCGCTGGACGCGCTGATCCAGCGGGACGTCCCGGAGGCGGTGCGGACCTCGGCCTTCGCCCGGTCCGAGACGCTGATGCAGCTGTCCTGGGTGGCCGGCGGCGCGGTGGGCATCCTGCTGCCGCTGAACGGGGTGCTGGGCCTGTCCGTCGCCGCCGCGGTGGTCGGCCTGGTGCTGCTGTGGACGCTCCGCTCGCTCTTCCGGGTGGGCCTGCGGCGGCACCCGACGGCGCCCCGGGTGGCCTGACCCGGCGGTGCGGCAACACGCGGTGGCCGACCCCCGCGTAGCGTGATCGGCCAGGCCCGGTAGATTCTGATCCCATGAGCCTCAATTCCCGTGCCATCGCCGCCCTCGGCGCCGTCGTCGTGGTCGGCGCCGCCACGGTGGGCACCTCCGTCGCCATCGCGTCCGACCAGACCGAGCACATCTCGCACCGTGCCACCCTCACGGTCGGCAACTCCTCGATCGTCGCGGACCCGCTGTGCTGGAACAACGGCAGCCCGATCACCGAGGACCTCCAGGACAAGTGCCAGGAGGCCGCCAACGACGCCCTGAAGAACGGCACCCTGCCCACGTCGGACGTGGTGGCGAGCGACCGGGTCGGCGTCGGTGTCTCCCCGAACGTGGCCGACTCGGGCTGGTGGGCCTTCAGCAACGGTGGCTCGACCTCCGGCGGCGGGCGCACCAGCATCGCTTCGTACGCCAAGGGCCCGACCTGGTCCGGCGCCCAGCAGGCGAACAAGATCCTCAACGCCAGCGGCAAGACGCTGATCACCGTGGTCGAGGGCGACAAGAACTCGGACAACCCGATCGCCGTCTGGTACTTCCAGCTGAACACCCAGGACAGCTGACGGTCCTGCGATGACCGCGCACGGCGCCGGAAACGGCGAGCACGAGCAGTCGGGCCCCGGGCGGGCCCGGCTGCTCGTCGTCGTCGCGGTGGCCGCCGAGGCCGAGGCCGTGCTGCGCGGCCTGCCCGGCGGGGCCGTCGCCCTGCCGCTGCCCGGTGGCACCCTGCACCGCTCCGGGGGCGCCCCGGTGGACGTGCTGGCCGCCGGGGTCGGCCCGGCCGCCGCCGCGGCCGCCGCCTCCGCCGCGCTGGCCGCCCGCCCGTACACCCTGGTCGTCTCGGCCGGGATCGCCGGAGGCTTCGCCCCGCACGCCCCGGTCGGTGCCACCGTGGTGGCCGACGCGATCGTGGCCGCGGACCTCGGCGCGGAGACCCCCGAGGGCTTCGCCGACGTCACCGAGCTCGGCTTCGGCACCGTCCGGCACACCCCTCCCCCGGCGCTCGTCGGGCTCGTCGGGCGGGCGCTGGCCGACCGCGGCGCCGTCACCGGCCCGGTGCTGACCGTCTCCACCGTCACCGGCAGCGCCCGGCGGGCCGCCGCGCTGGCCGCCCGCCACCCGGGCGCGGCCGCCGAGGCGATGGAGGGCTTCGGCGTGGCCGAGGCCGCCGCCCGGTACGGCGTGCCGGCCCTCGAACTGCGCACCGTGTCCAATCCGGTGGGCCCGCGCGACCGGGCCGCCTGGCGGATCGGCGAGGCGCTGGCCGCCCTGGAGCGGGCCTTCGCCGCGCTGCCCGTCCACGAACTGGCCGCACGGCAGGCACCGGAAACGGCCGTACGGCACCAACCGATCGAGGAGGCCGGCCGTGGCTGAACGGCTGAGCATCGCGTACTCGCCCTGCCCGAACGACACCTTCGTCTTCCACGCCTGGGCACACGGCCTGGTGCCCGGGGCGGACGCCCCCGAGGTGACCTTCGCCGACATCGACGTCACCAACGGCATGGCCGAGCGCGGCGAGCTGGACGTCCTGAAGATCAGCTACGGCGCGTTGCCGTGGGTCCTGGACGAGTACACCCTGCTGCCCTGCGGCGGCGCGCTCGGGCGCGGCTGCGGCCCGCTGGTGCTCACCCTGCCGGGCGTGGAGTCCCCCGCGGACCTCGCCGGGAAGACCGTCGCGGTGCCCTCCGAGCGCTCCACCGCCTACCTGCTGTTCCGGCTCTGGGCGGCGAAGGCGGTCCCGGGCGGCTTCGGCGAGATCGTCGTCCTGCCGTTCCACGAGATCATGCCGGCCGTCCGGGACGGCCGGGTGGACGCCGGCCTGGTGATCCACGAGGCCCGCTTCACCTACCGGCAGTACGGGCTGCACAGCCTGGCCGACATGGGCGAGGCCTGGGAGCGGGAGACCGGGCTGCCGATCCCGCTGGGCGCGATCGTCGCCAAGCGCTCGCTCGGCGCCGAGCGACTGCGGGCGATCGCCGACGCCGTCCGCGCCTCCGTCCGACAGGCCTGGGCCGACCCGGCGGCGAGCCACGCGTACGTGCTGGCGCACGCCCAGGAGATGGACCCGGACGTCGCGAAGCAGCACATCGAGCTGTACGTCACCGAGTTCACCGAGGACCTCGGCGAGGAGGGCTACGCGGCCGTCCGCGCACTGCTCACCCGGGCCGCCGCGGAGGGGCTGGTGCCCTCGCTCGACCCGGGTGCGCTGGCGTTCTAGGGCACGCCGGACAGGCCCCGGCTCCCGCCTCCGGCGCCCTGTGCCGTGCCGGTCAGACGTCGAACTGGTCGGCCACCGCGCGCAGCAGGCCGGCCAGCTTCTGACCGGTCGGCTTGGCCGGGTAGCGCCCGCGCTGGAGGCCGGGCAGCACCGCGTCCAGGGTGGTGATCAGGTCCTGGACGATCGGGGCCATGTCGTCCGCGCTGCGGCGCTGGGCGGCGGCCACCGAGGGCAGCGCCTCCAGCAGCTGCACGGCCATCGCCTGGTCGCCGCGGTGGCCCGCGACGACGCCGAACTCGACCCGCTGGCCCGGCTTCAGCGCGGTGACACCGGCGGGCAGCGCCTTGGTGTGGACGAAGACGTCGCCGCCGTCGTCGCGCGACAGGAAGCCGAAGCCCTTCGTCTCGTTGAACCACTTGACCTGGCCGGTGGGCATCTCGAACAGTCCTCGAATGGGTGTGAGGGATCCCGGCCTGGCCGGGGATCACTGGGTGGTGGGAGAAAGGCGGCCGACCTCGGCTCGGCGCCCGTGGGCGCTCAGGGTCAGCACGCGGTCAGGAGCAGACTAACGGTCCGTGACTGCCTCATTCGTGTTCCGCGAAGGATCCACGCTCCGGGGAGCGCTCGGGGCGGCGGGGCGCGGGGATCTCGCGGTCACGGGCGACCCGGTACTGGCACGGCCGGGTCGCGTCGCTGCGCTGTCCATCGGCTCACACCCCCCGGGTCTGAGGACGCGGGACGCACCTGTAGCGCCCCTCGGCACCCCCTGCATACCCCCGCTCAACAGGGATCAAAACTTTGAGCTGCCGGGAAACTGCGCAACGTGACCGGACCGCTCCGGTGGGCCGCGCGGACCGGCGCTCTGCCAGACTGGGGGCGGTCCGGCCCCGCCCCGAGGAGTGAGCAGACGTGAGCAGCCAGAGCGCCGATCCCGGCGACGTGTACGTCAAGGCCGGGGTGATCGTCTTCGGCATCGGCGCCCTCGCCACCCTGGTCACCTTCGTCCCGCTGTTCCTGCACCTCACGCCGCTGCCGACGGCCGCGTACTGGCTGAGCATGCTGATGCCGGCGGGCTTCCTGTCCGCGCTGACCGGGCTGTTCCTGAACGCCCGGGCCCAGCGCCGCCGCGTCGGGCCGTAGTGCCGTAGGACGGCAGGGCCCCGCACCGCGCCCTAGGCGGCCAGGTGGGCGGCGAGCCAGCCCGGGAACTCGGTGAGGTCCGTCAGCACCACGTCCGCGCCCGCCTCGCGCAGCTCGTCGGCGCCGTACGGGCCGGTGGGGACGCAGACGGCGAGGGCGTCCGCGTGCCGGGCGCCGCGGATGTCTCCGAGGTGGTCGCCGACGTAGATGCTGGCGCCGTGGTCGCGCAGCGCGTCGCCCTTGGTCTCCGCCCAGAGGTCGCCGATCAGCACGTCCGCCGGCAGCCCGGCGTGCTCCAGGTGGAGGCGGGCGTTCGGCTCGTACTTGCCGGTGATCACGGCGACCCGGCCGCCGTGCGCGCGGACCGCCTCGACGGCGGCGTACGCGCCCGGCAGGGCGACGGTCGGGGCGAAGGCGTGGTCGCGGTACAGCTCGCGGTAGCGCGTCGCGGCCCGCTCCACCTCCTCCTCCGGGAACCAGTTGCGGATCTCGTCCAGCAGCGGCGGGCCGAGCCGGGTGACCACGAGGTCGGCGTCGATGGGGGTGCCGGTCTCGGCGGAGAGCGCCAGGTAGGTGGCGCGGATACCCGGCCGGGTGTCCAGCAGCGTCATGTCGAGGTCGAAGCCGACGGTGAGCGGGGCCTGTGAGGTCGCGGGCATGCCGCCAGGCTATCCAACGGACGGCCCGTGCCACGAGGCAATTTGCCCCGGCTTCGCGGCGGAACTTAGGTTTGCCTGAGTTGTCTGCGGGGAGGGCCCATGACCGACGACACCACCGCGCCGCCGGGCGCGCCGCGCGCGCCGGACCGCGCGCCGCGGCGCCGGTTACCGTGGTTCGCCGCCGCGCTGGCCGTGCTGGGCGCCGCGGTGCTGCTGAGCCTGGCGATCGGCAGCCGGACCGTCCCGTTCGGCGACACCGTCGACGCCCTGCTGCACGGCGGGGACACCGCGAACGCCGTGGTGATCCGCGAGCTGCGGGTGCCCCGGACGGTCGTCGGCCTGGCCGTCGGCGCGGCGCTCGGGCTGGCCGGGGCCGTCATGCAGGGCCTGACCCGGAACCCGATCGCCGACCCCGGCATCCTCGGCGCCTCGCAGGGCGCGGCGGCCGGGGTGGTGGTCGCCGTCTCCGGCTTCGGCGTCTCCGCCCTCACCGGGTACGTCTGGTTCGGCTTCGCGGGCGCGCTGCTGGCCACCGTGCTGGTCCACGGCCTCGCCGGGCGGGGCCGGGGCGGGGCGACGCCGGTCAAGCTGGCGCTGGCCGGCTCGGCGATGTCCGGCTTCATCGCCTCGCTCAACACCCTGGTGCTGACCACGGACGCGGCCACCATGGACCGGTTCCGCTTCTGGCACGTCGGCTCGCTCTCCGGCCGCACCGCCGACGTGGCCTGGCAGCTGCTGCCCTTCCTGGCGGTCGGCTCCGTGCTGGTCGTGGCGGTGGCGCGCGGGCTGGACGCGCTGGCGCTCGGCGACGACACCGCGAAGGGCCTGGGCGCGCGGACCGGCCCGGTTCGGGCGGTCGGCGCGCTCGGCGCGACCGTCCTCACCGGCTCGGCGGTCGCGGCGGCCGGCCCGATCGCCTTCGTCGGCCTCGCCGTCCCGCACGCGGCCCGTGCCGTCGCGGGCGCCGACCACCGCTGGATCCTCGCCTTCTCCGCCGTCCTCGGCCCGGCCCTCCTGCTGCTGGCCGACACCCTCGGCCGGGTGCTGTTCCCGCCGTCCGAGGTGCCGGCGGGCGTGATGACGGCCCTGGTCGGCGTCCCGGTGCTGGTGGCCCTGGTCCGTCGCCGGAAGGTCGTGGCGGCATGAGCGGCGTGTCCCTCCCCGGGTACTCCGTGCTGCGGGCCGGGCGGGCCTCCGTGCTGCTGCACCGGCGCTCGGCGCTCGTCGCGGTCGGGCTGCTGGCGGCGCTCGCCGGGACGGTGGTGGCCTCGCTGTGCCTGGGCGAGTCCACGGTGTCGCCGGGCGAGGTGGTGAAGGTGGTGCTCGGGCGGCCGAGCCCGGACGAGCTGGTGGTCGGCGAGTTCCGGCTGCCCCGGGTGGTCGTCGGGCTGCTGGTCGGTGCGGCGCTCGGGCTGGCCGGGGCGCTGGTCCAGACCGTCGCCCGCAATCCGCTGGCCAGCCCCGACGTGGTCGGGGTGACCTGGGGCGCGACCGCGACCGTGGTCGGCCTGACGGCCTACGGCGTGGTCGGCTCGACCGGCCAGGCGCCGTACGCCGCGGTGGCCGGCGGCCTGGTGGCCGGGCTGCTGGTGTACGCGCTGGCCTGGCGGCGCGGGCTGCACGCGCAGCGCTTCGTGCTGATCGGCATCGGGATCAGCGTCGCGCTGTCCTCGCTCACCTCGGTCTTCCTCACCAGGGGCGACGGCTTCCAGGCCCAGGCCGCCAAGGTCTGGATGACCGGCAGCCTGAACGGCTCCGGCTACGACCGGGCCGGCCCGCTGGCCTGGGTGCTGCTCGCCGCCGTCCCGGGGGCGCTGTGGGCGGCCCGCGCCCAGCGGTCGATCTCCTTCGACGACGCCACCGCGGTGGGCCTCGGGCTTCGGCTGGACCGGATCCGGCTGGGCATGGCGCTGCTGGGCATCGTGCTGGCCTCCTGCGCGGCCGGGGCCGCCGGGCCGGTGGACTTCGTCGCGCTGATGGCCCCGCAGATCGCGCTGCGGCTGGCCCGCTCGGCGCAGGTCCCGCTGTTCTGCTCGGCGCTGACCGGCGCGCTGGTGGTGGTCCTCGCCGACCTGATCGCCCGGCGGCTGCTGGCGCCGACCGAACTGCCGGTGGGCGTGGTGACCGGCCTGGTCGGCGCGCCGTACCTGATGTGGCTGCTGGTCCGATCCCGCCGTGGAGGTTCCTGATGTCCGCACACCAGCCGTCCGGGCACCGCCTGGAGGCCCGGGGCCTCACCCTGGCCTACGAGGCGCGCACCGTCGTGGAGGGTCTGGACGTCGGCATCCCGGACGGCCGGGTGACGGTGATCGTCGGCCCGAACGCCTGCGGCAAGTCGACCCTGCTGCGGGCCCTCGGCCGACTGCTGAAGCCGGCCCGGGGCGCGGTGCTGCTGGACGGCGAGGAGCTGGCACGGATCCCGACCAAGCGGATCGCCCAGCGGCTCGGCCTGCTGCCGCAGTCGCCCACCGCCCCCGAGGGCATCTCGGTGGCGGACCTGGTCTCGCGCGGCCGTCAGCCGCACCAGAGCTGGTGGCAGCAGTGGTCGCCGGAGGACGAGGCCGCCGTCTCGGAGGCGCTGGAGCGCACCTCCACCGCGGAGCTGGCCGAGCGCAGCATGGACGAACTGTCGGGCGGCCAGCGCCAGCGCGCCTGGATCGCCATGGCGCTCGCCCAGGGCACCGACATCCTGCTGCTGGACGAGCCGACCACCTACCTGGACATCGCGCACCAGGTGGAGGTGCTGGACCTGGTCCGCCGGCTGAACGTGGAGCGCGGACGGACCGTCGTGGCCGTGCTGCACGACCTCAACCAGGCGGCCCGGTACGCCGACCACCTGGTGGCGATGCGGGACGGCCGGGTGGTGGCGCAGGGCCCGCCCGCGCAGGTGGTGACGGCGGATCTGGTGCGGGAGGTGTTCGGGCTGGACTCGGTGGTGGTGCCGGACCCGGTGACCGGCACGCCCCTGGTCGTCCCGGGCGCCCCCTGGGCGGCCGAGGCGGCGGCGGCGGTGGACGCCTGACGGCACGCTTGACGGCACTTCAGGCACCAATTCGGACATAATCGACGGCACCCCGACCCCGCCTCCCCTCCCGAGGACCGCCGATGCGACCGATCGCCCGCCGCACCCTCCTCACCGGCCTCGGCGGGGCCGCGCTCGCGGCGTGCACCGGCGGGACCCGGCACCCGTCCCCGGCCACCGCCGACAGCCTCGACGCGAGCGCCTCGCCCTCCGCCACCCCGGTGCCGCCGGTGACCGTGGACACCGCGAACGGGCCGGTGCAGGTGCCGGGCCGGCCGATGCGGGTGGTCGTCCTGGACACCGACGTGCTCGACTCCGCGCTGACCCTCGGCATCACCCCGGTCGGCGCCGCGCTCCCGGCCCGCGACACCAGCTACCCCGACTACTGGCCGTCCCCCCGGACGTCCGGGATCCGGGTGGTCGGCCCGGCCGGCTCCCCCGACCTGCCGACCGTACGGGCGCTGCGGCCGGACCTGATCCTCTCCAACCAGGCCCGCGACGGCGACCGCTACGACCAGCTGCGCGAGCTCGCCCCGACCGTGCTCACCCAGACCACCGGCGCGCCGTGGAAGGCCAACTTCCAGCTGCACGCCCAGGCGTTGGGCCGGGAGGCGGCCGCGGCGGCCTTCGTCGGCTCGTACCAGAAGCACGCCGGGCAGGTGGCCCAGGCGCTGTCGGCGGCGAAGCTCTCCGGGCGCAAGGTGAGCCTGGTGCGGTTCGTGGAGGGCGGCGGGATCCGGCTGTACGGCCGGCAGAGCTTCCCCGGGACGGTGCTCGCCGACGCCCAGGTCGGGCGGCCGGACGCGCAGAACGTCGACCAGTCGGACGTCGAGGTCCCGCCGGACCAGATCGCGAAGGCCGACGGCGACCTGCTGCTCTACGCGACGTACGGCGACCCGGAGCGGGCGGGCACCAACGCCACGCTGGCGAGCCCGGGCTGGCAGGCGCTGGGGGCCGTCCGGGCGCACCGGGCGTTCCCGGTGGACGACCAGCTGTGGTTCCAGGGGATCGGCTACACCGGGGCCAACTACGTGCTGGACGAACTGCAGCGCTTCCTCGGGGCGTGAGCCCCGCCCCCCCCGGAGCGCGGGCCGCGCCGCCTCCGGGGAGTGAGCGGGCGCCCCCGGCGCGTGAGCACCGGCCCGCTCGGGCACGATCGATCACGATTCGGGTCCGGCGTTATGCGCGTGACCTGCCGGTCCGTCAGAATGATCCGGAAAAATCACGGCTCATCACCTCGGGGGGACAACACAGTGTCAACTTCCGCAGCTCCGCAGGCTCCTGCCCGCAAGGGCGGCGCCGCCGCCCTCGGCTGGCTGATCAGCATCGGCTTCAACGTCGTCGCGCCGATCCTGATCTACAACCAGCTCCGCGACCACGGCTACAGCGAATCCACCGCCATCCTGCTCTCCGGCCTGGGGCCGGTGGTCGACACCCTGATCTACCTCGTCTGGCACCGCCGGATCGACGAGTTCGCCATCGTCTCGCTGGTCTTCGTCGCCCTGACCCTGGTCGTCTCGCTGGTCGGGCCCACCGATCCGAAGATGCTGCTGGCCAAGGACTCCTTCGTCTCCGGCCTGCTCGGCGTGCTCTACCTGGTCTCGCTCGCCGCGCCGAAGCCGATCATGTTCTACTTCGGCCGCAAGTTCGCCACCGACGGCACGCCGGAGATGGTCGCCTGGTGGAACTCCATGTGGCAGTACCCGGGCTTCCGCCGCGTGCAGCGCAACCTGACCATCGTCTGGGGCGTGGCCTTCGTCCTGGAGGCCGTGCTGCGGATCGTCCTGGTCTACACCCTCGCGCACGGCACCGTGGTGACGGTCAACAGCATCCTTCCGTACGCGGTGCTCGGCGGGCTGGTGTACTTCACCATCACCTACGCCAAGCGGGCCAGCGCCAAGGGCCGCGCCGCCGCTGCCGCCGCCGGGACCGCGGCCGCGGAACCCGCCGCGACGGCCTGAGTCAGCGGGTGCCCGCGTAGCGGGCCGGAGAGACGCCCACCGCCGCGGTGAAGTCGCGGGTGAGGTGCGCCTGGTCGGCGTAGCCCAGTTCGGCGGCGAGTGCGGCCAGGTCCAACTCGCCGCCGGAGGCCGCCCGTTCGGCCGCCTCGTGGAGCCGGGCGCGGCGCAGCACCCACTTGGGGGAGGCGCCGACGTACTCGGCGAACAGGCGCTGGAGGCGTCGCACACCGAGGCCGAACTCCTCCGCCAGGTCGTCCACCCGGCGGAGGTCCGGAGTGCCGGTGATCCGGTCCACCATCGCGGCGACCTCGTCGGCGACCGGATCCGGTTCCGGCAGCCGGGACCGTAGGAAGGCGTCCGCGAGGGCGGCGGGACCGCCCTGGTCACCACTCAGCAGCAGCGGGGTGAGCCGGTCCACGGCCGGGCCGAAGTAGTCGGCGGCGGGGACGGACCGGTCGGCCAGGGAGATCACCGGTCGGCCCGCGAACGGTCGGAAGGCGCCCGCCCGGAACCGTACGCCCAGCACGTGCCCGGCCCCCTCCAGACGGCGGACGAACAGGGCGCGGTCCACCCCGTAGACACGGGCCCGCGGCGCCTCGAAGACCAGGTGCACATGGGGGTGGGCGAGCACCTTCTGCTCGTACGGGGGCAGGCCGCGCAGGTCCCAGCGCACCAGCCAGTAGTACTCGACGAACCGCGCCACCCCCGGCTCGGGCACCAGCCGCTCCACGCTGATCAGCTCGGCCGCCCGAGCCGGGTGCAGCACGCCGCGGCCGAGATCGGGAGAGTCCATGGCGGCCAGGCTACGTCGCGTTTCTTCAAGACCGCGCGGCGCCGGGCGGCGGAGGATCCGGGCATGAGCGTTCACCCGATGCACCCCTTCCTGGCCCGCGCCGCGGCCGCCGCGGCCGCCGTCGCCGCCGCCGTCCCGGCCGAACACCCGCTGGACGCGCCGACGCCCTGCGCGGACTTCGACACCCGTGCGCTGATCAACCACTGGGTGCTCTACACCTCGTACGGCCTGGAGCACCGGGCCCGCCGCACCGAGCTGCCCCGGGAGCTGATCGACCGCGACTTCACCGCCCGGCCCGACTGGTCCGCCGACTACGCGGAGCAGCTGGAGCGCGCCGTCGCGGCCTGGGCCGACCCGGCGGCCTGGGAGGGCGAGGTCGACCTCGGCGGCTCCCCGGTGCCGGCGGCGGCCATCGCCCGGATGCTGGTCCTGGAGCTGCTGCTGCACGGCTGGGACGTCGCCCGGGCGACCGGCGGGGCCGTCGAGGTGGACGAGGAACTCGCGGCGCTGACCGAGGAGATCGTGGCGGAGTACGCGCGGATGTACCGCCAGTACGAGGGCTTCGCCGGCACGCTGACCCCGCCGGAGGGCGCCTCGGCCTGGGAGCGGGCGCTGGCCGCCTCCGGCCGCGACCCGCGCTGGAAGGCTTAGGAACTCCTCATCGCCGCGACGAGTTCGGCCCGCAGCAGCCGCACCGCCGGGGAGTGCTGGTCGCGGCGGGACACCAGGCCGAGCCGGGCGCGGGTCGCCGCGTCGGCGATCGGGACGGTCCGCAGGCCGACCCCCTCGGCGGAGGAGTCGCTGAGGACGGCGACCCCGGCGCCGCGCTCGGCGAGGCGGAGGACGGCGAGCGGGGAGCTGGCGTCGATGTCCACGCGCGGTTCGAGGCCGAGCCGGCGGCAGGAGTCCTCGTAGGCGGCCCGCAGGCCGGTGCCCGGGGAGAGGCAGAGGATCTTCTCGCCGCGCAGGTCGGCGAGTCGCAGGGAGGCCCGGTCGAGCGGGTGTCCGGCCGGGACGACGGCGACGATCCGCTCGTCCACCACGACGTCGACCTCCAGGCCCGGGTCGGCCGCACCGGCGAAGCCGATCAGCGCCAGGTCCAGGTCGCCGGAGCGGACCTGCGCCTGGAGCAGGTCGGAGTGGCCCTCGTGCAGGCTCAGCTCGATGCCGGGGTGGGTGCGGCCCAGGTCGGCGACGACGTCCAGGAAGGGCGGGATCGAGCAGCCCATGATCATGCCGAGCCGGACCCGGCCGCGCACCGCGTCGGCGAACTCGGCGGCGGTGTGCCGGATGGCGTCCAACGTGGCCAGCGCGCTCTTCGCCAGCGGGAGGACCGCCTCGCCGGCCGGGGTGAGCCGGATCCTGCGCCCGGACCGGTCGAGCAGCTGCTGGCCCAACTCGCGCTCCAGCTTGGCGACCTGGGTGCTGATTCCGGACTGGCTGACGTGCAGGCGGCCGGCCGCGGCGGTGAAGGAGCCCTCGTCGACGACGGCGGCGAAGTAGCGCAGCTGATGCATCTCCATATCCAACAATGATAGCTGGCATCCAATCCATCTGTTGGACGGATGGGAGGGGCGGCGGGAGGATGGGGGCATGACGACGACGAAGAGCGCACGCGAGCTTGCCGAGACCTACTTCACCGCCTGGGAGGCGGGCGACTTCGAGACCCTCCGGGGACTGCTGGCCGACGACGTGGACTTCGTCGGGGCGCTGGGAACCGCCTCAGGCGTGGAGGAGGCGCTGGCCGGGCTGCGGGGTCTCGGGCGGGTGCTGGAGAAGATCGACGTGAAGGTGCGGGTGGCCGAGGGCGACGAGGTGATCACCTGGTTCGAGCTGCACACCAGCGTCGCGGAGCCGACCCCGACGGTGAACTGGATGCACGTCGAGGACGGGAAGATCGCCCGGATCCGGGTCACCTTCGACCCGCGCGCCCTGCTGGCCGGCTTCGAGAAGCAGAACTGACCACGCCAGCCGAACCGGACACCACGAGTGCCGTGACCCGCGGGGGGGGGGAGTCACGGCACTCCTCACGTCCGGCGCCCGCCGCTCACACCCCCTGGCGCGCCGGCTCCCCCGAACGGATCGGCTCGCCCGTCCGGTGGAGGTGGGCCAGGATCTCGCGGTACGAACGGAGCAGGCCGACCTCGTAGTACGGGATGCCCTCCTCCGCGCAGAACTCCCGGGTGATCCGGGCGGCCCGTCCGAGTGCGGGGGTCGGCATGCTGGGGAACAGGTGGTGCTCCACCTGGTAGTTGAGGCCGCCCATCACCGCGTCGACGACCGGCCCGCCGCGCACGTTGCGCGAGGTGAGCACCTGGCGGCGCAGGAAGTCCAGCTTCATGTCCGGCGTCACCATCAGCATGCCCTTGTGGTTCGGGGCGAAGACGCAGCCCAGGTAGACGCCGAGGAGCGCCTGGTGCACCGCGAGGAAGGCGATCGCCTTCCCGGCCGGGAGCGCGGCGAGGACGAGGCCGAGGTAGGCCGCGAAGTGGACGACCAGCAGCACGCCCTCCAGCACCGGGCGCTTCATCGTGGGGCCGCGCAGCGCGCGGAAGCTGTTGAAGCTGAGGTTGAGGCCCTCCAGCAGGAGCAGCGGGAAGAACAGGTAGGCCTGCCGGCGGCCGATGAACCGGGCGAGTCCGCTCGCCTGCCGGGCCTGCCGCTCGGACCACACCACGAGGTCGGGCGAGACGTCCGGGTCCCGCTCCTCGTGGTTCGGATTGGCGTGGTGGCGGGTGTGCTTGTTCATCCACCAGCCGTAGCTCATGCCCATCAGGAGGTTGGCGGCGATCCGGCCGCCGATCTCGCTCGGCAGCCTCCGACCGAACACCTGACGGTGCGCCAGGTCGTGGGAGAGCAGGCCGATCTGGGCGAAGACGACGGCCATCCCCGCCGCCAGCCCGAGCTGCCACCAGGTGTCCCCGAGCGCGAACAGGGCCCACCAGCCGCCGAGGAACGCCGCCAGCACCAGGGCGGTCCGGACGGCGTAGTAGCCGGGGCGCCGGTCGAGCAGGCCCTCGGCGGCCATCCGGCGGCTCAGTCGGGCGAAGTCGCTGCCGGCGCTCGCGCTCCCCGCCTGCGGGGCGGGGGCGACGGCCGTGCTCAGGGGCTGTGTGGGCATGCCCCGAGTCTGGTTCGCCGGGGCGAGCCGGAGAACGGGGAAAGCACCCTTCCCGTACGGGTGTTAACCCCCGCACCGGCCGGGGTGCCGGCCCGCCGTCACCCGGCGGCCGTCGCCGCCCGGGTCGTCGGCACGGCCGCCGGGCGGGCCGGTTGACCTCGGCGTCGACACCGGGCGCCCGGGCGGCCGGTCGTTCAGGTGAACCTGCGGCGCACAGGCCGGGAGCGGCGGGCACCCCGGGAAGCCTCGTGCGAGACGGCCGCTCGCCCAGGGCGGCCGCACCGCACCTCGGAGAGTCCCCGATGCGCCTGTCCCCCCGCGTCTGCGCCGCGCTCACCGGCGTCGCCCTGACCGCCGCCGCCCTGGTCGGCCCGGCTCCCACCGCCACCGCCGACACCGCTCCGCCGCCCCCGGCGGGCCGGTACCTGAACCTGCACCAGTGCGTCTGGAGCGGGCCCTTCCTGCCGAACAGCTTCGACCTGATCACCGCCCTCGTCCCCACCGGGGACGGACGGTTCAGCGCCGGGACGAACGTCTCCGACACTCCCGTCGCCGCCGCCGTCTGCGGACCCGGCGACGGGAGGTACGAGCCCAACGTCTACACGGCCGCCCAGGGCTTCGACCTGACCGCCGGGCGCTACCTGAACCTGCACCAGTGCGTCTTCTGGAGCGACTTCGACCAGGACCACCTCACCACGGTGGTCGGGACCACCGACGTCAAGTTCGTCGCGGGCACCAACGTCTCCAACTCCCGTGACACCGCACCGGTTTGTGGCGGCGGGGGCACCGACCACCCCATCCCCCTGCTGTCGAGCGCGACCCCCCTGGACCTGACCGCCGGGCGGTACCTCAACCTGCACCAGTGCATGTACTACTACGACGGCTACCTGGACCACTTCACGACCTTCGCCCGGAACGGGGACGGGCGGTTCGACGCCGGGACGAACATCTCCAACACTCCCGACACCAAGGCCTCCTGCGGCGCCGGGGACGGCCGGTTCAAGCTCATCCCGCTGCTTTCGGGCGTCAAGGCGCTGCCGCTGCACTGAGGCCCCGGCTCCTGGCGGCTTCCCCGCCGCCACCGGCCGCCCCCACCCGCGCGAGCGGCCGCCCCGCCTCAGCCCTGCTGCTGCGGCGGGCGGCGGCGCAGGCCGACCAGCAGCAGGACCACCGCGGAGATCACCGCCGACAGCCGCAGCACGTTCGGGGCCGACGACCAGCCGATCTGCCCCAGCGGCGAGCCCGACTGCAGTCCGCCGCCCTGGGCGCCGCCCTGCTTGGCGTGCTGCATGGCGACCAGGGTGGTCGCGCTCATCGTGATCAGCGGGATGCCCAGGATCGCGAACTTGCGCGTCAGATCGGAGAGTTGACGGGAGAGGTAGCCGAGGCCCCAGCCCGCCAGCATCACCGGGAAGAAGCCGGTGACGGCACCGCCGACCAGGAGTGTGCTGGAGAGCAGGATCAGCGGGGACACCCTGCGGGCACCCGCGTCCTTGCCCGCGCCCTTCGCGGCCCCCTTCGCCGTTCCCTTCCCCGCGCCCTTCGCCGCGCCCTTCGCCCCGCCCGGAGCCCCGGGCGCACCGGCGGCAGGAGCCTCCTGGGCCGCCTTCCCCCTGGCCTTCCGCAGCTTCTTCGACTTCCTCAGGGCTTTCGGGTCCACCGCGGGCACCGGCTCCGCGGCGGCCGCTGCCGCCGCGGCCGCCTCCGCCGCGCGCTGCTCGGGAATCGGCCCCGGTGCGGGCTCCGGCCCGTCCGAGAAGTCGAACACCGTCATGGTCCACGGCCCGGTGCTGCTCACCGTCGGCGGCGGGATCGCGGCCGCCCGCGCCTCGGCGTCGACGACGTCCGGCGGGTTCAGCGGCACGGACGGGATCCCGGCCGCGCTCGGCGCCGGCGGGTCGTACACGCTGTCAGGATCGAAGGCCGACGACGGCACCACCGGCGGTACGGAGGGCGCGGGCGGCACGACCGGGGCGCCCGACGACTCCGACGAACCCCCCTGCCCGGCACCGCCCTGCCCGGCGGGGCCGTCCGCACCACCGACCACGCGCTCGCTCCACGGCCCGCTCTTGCGCCACCACTCGCCGTCCGTCATCACCGACACCCCGCCTCGCCCGACCCGCCCGTGGAGAGCGCGACCGCCCACCGACCCGCCCTCGGCGTGACGCTACCCACCCCGCCCCCGCCCACGCGAGTCCACCGGCCCGGCACCACCCGGCGGAGCGCCCGCCCGGTCCGGGCGGGGGCGAGGGACACCCTCGCGTCCGCCCGCCCGACTAACCTAGGTCGAATGACCACACAGCAGGGCCCCCAACGCCGGAACAGGTCCGCCGCCGGCCCGCGCACCCTCGCCGAGGAGCTGCGCGCCCGTCCCGACGACGCGCTCGCCGCCCTGCTCCGCTCGCGCCCCGACCTGCTGAACCCCGTCCCCGGGGACCTGACCCAGCTGTCCGCCCGGTTGTCCTCGCGCGCGTCCGCGCTGCGCGCCCTGGAGCGGCTGGACCGCTTCACCCTGCAGGTCGCCGAGGCGCTGGCCACCGCTCCGGACGGCACCTCCGCGGCCACCGTCCGCTCCCTGCTCACCGGCCCGGCCAAGGTCAAGCCGCACCCCGGCGCGACCCCCCTCAGCCCGGCCGACCGGTCCGCGGTCGCCTCCGCCCTGCCCCGCGCGCTCGCCACCCTGCGCGACCGGGCGCTGGTCTGGGGCCCGGACAACGGCCTGCGCCTGGTCCTGGCCGTCCGCGAGGCACTCGCGCCGACCGCCGCCAACCCGGGCCGCACCGGCCTCGGCCCGACCCTCGCCGAGGCCACCGTCGGGATGTCCCCGGCCCGGCTGCAGCAACTGCTCGCCTCGGCCGGCCAGCCCGCCACCCCGGACCCGGTCACCGCCGTCGCCGCGCTCACCGCGCTGCTCACCGACCGCGCCCGCTGCACCGCCCTGCTCGACACCGCCCCCGAGGCCGCCCTGCGGCTGCTGGACCGGCTGGTCTGGGGCCCGCCCACCGGCACCGTCCCGGACGCCGCCCGTCCGGTCACCGCCGAGGACGCGCAGAGCCCCGTCGAGTGGCTGCTCGCCCGCGGCCTGCTGCTGCCGACCAGCCCCGGCAGCGTCGTGCTGCCCCGCGAGCTCGCCCTGCACCTGCGCGGCGGCCGCACCCACCGCACCGTCGAGCCGGTCCAGCCCGAACCCGCGCCCGCGGCCGCCCCGCGCGATCCACAGGCTGTGGACAGCGCCGCCGCCGGCCAGGCGCTCACCGCCGTCAAGACCGTCGAGGAGCTGCTGGACGGCTGGGGCCTCACCCCGCCGCTCACCCTGCGCGCCGGCGGTCTCGGCGTACGGGACCTCAAGCGCGCCGCCCAGGCCCTGGAGACCACCGAGCAGCAGGCCGCGTTCTGGCTCGAACTCGCCTACACCGCGGGCCTGCTGGCCCCCGACGGCGAGGTGGACGAGCGCTGGGCCCCCACCCCCGCCTACGACGCCTGGCTGCAGCTGGACACCGCCGAGCGCTGGTCCGTCCTCGCCACCGCCTGGCTCGCCGCCACCCGCGTCCCCGCCCTCGCCGGCACCCCGGACGGCAAGGGCAAGACCCGCGCCGCGCTCGGCCCCGAGCTCGACCGCACCCTCGCCCCGTCCGTCCGCCGCGCCGCCCTCGCCCTGCTCGCCGAACTCCCGCCCGGCACCCCGGCCACCGCCGACGAACTGCTCCCGACCCTGCGCTGGCAGCGCCCGCTGCGCGGCGGACCGACCGGCCCGGACGGCCGCGACCTGCGCGACGAGCTCACCGCCTGGACGCTCGACGAGGCCGAACTCCTCGGCGTCACCGGCCGCGGCGCCCTCGCCGCCCCCGCCCGCGCCCTGCTCACCGCCGAGGCCGACCCGGCCGAGGTGCTCGCCCCGCTGCTTCCGCAGCCGCTCGACCACGTGATCCTCCAGCCGGACCTCACCGCGATCGCCCCCGGCCCGCTGCTCACCCCGCTCGCCCACGCCCTCGCGCTGTGCGCCGACATCGAGTCCAAGGGCGGCGCCACCGTCTACCGCTTCACCCCGGCGTCCGTCCGCCGCGCCCTCGACGCCGGACGCACCGCCGCGGACCTGCGCGCCTTCCTGGAGCAGCACAGCCGTACGCCCGTCCCGCAGCCGCTCACCTACCTGATCGACGACGTCGCCCGCCGGCACGGCATCCTGCGGGTCGGCGCCGCCTCCTCCTACCTGCGCTGCGACGATCCGGCGCTGCTCAACGAGGTGCTCGCCGACCGCCGCTCCGCCGAGCTGCGGCTCCGGCTGCTCGCCCCCACCGTGCTCGCCGCCCAGGCCGCCCCGGACGTCCTGCTCGCCACCCTGCGCACGATGGGCTACGCCCCGGCCGCCGAGTCCGCCGAGGGCGACGTGCTGATCACCCGCCCGGACAGCCACCGCACCCCGCCCCGGACGGCCCCCGTCCCCGTGCCCGACGGCCCGCCCACCCCCGACGACACCCTGCTCGCCGCCGCCATCAAGGCCATCCGGGCCGGCGACCGCGCCGCGACCGCCGCCCGCCGCGAGCCCTCCCCCGACCCGCGCCACCTGCCCCGCACCGCCGCCGCCGAGACCCTGGCCGCGCTCCAGACGGCCGTGCTCCTCGGCGAGCGGATGTGGATCGGCTACCTCAACGCCGAGGGCATCGCCAGCCAGCGCATCATCGACCCGGTCAAGGTCGAAGGCGGCTTCGTCACCGCCTTCGACCACCACGCCGACGAACTGCGCACCTTCGCCCTCCACCGCATCACCGGCGTCGCCGAGCTGGACGAATGACGGAACCGGACAGGGTGACGGAACAGGACGGGTGACGGAACCGGAGGAGCCGTCAGTGCCCCTTCGATTCCTTCATCTTCTCCTGGACCGCCTTGTCCGCCAGGCTGCCGATCTCCCCCTGCCCGATCGGCAGGGAGCCGCCGCCGACCTGGTCGGCGATCAGGAATCCGGGCGCCGCGAGCAGCCCGCCGGGCCCCTCCCCGATGCCCGCGAGGGCGTGGGCCGACCCGGCCGAGGAGGCGGTGGCGGCGAAGGCCGTGCCCATCAGGGCGAGGGCGGTGAGAACGCGCTTCGAGTTCTTCATGGCCAGCTCAACGAGCGAGTACGCACGGTGGTCACTCGACCCATTTGACGGCCCGCTCCCAGCGGCGTACTCCGGGAACAGGGGGGTTCGGGGGGTTCCCGACAAGGAGGCACCCACCATGCTCGGCGAACTGATCGGCGACACCCAGGGCCAGGACACCGGCCGACGCGTCCTGTCCGCCGGCGACGGACACGTGGTCGTCGAGGTCTCGTTCCAGGGCTCCGGCAGCTACTACGGCACCGCCGTCAGCGGTTTCGGCACCTACGAGGCCGAGATGCGGGCCGACGGAACGCTCTACGGTGAGGGCCAGGGCATCGACATGACGGCCGACGGCCAGTCCGTCACCTGGCACGGCAGCGGCGTCGGCCACATGACCGAGAGCGGCGGCAGCAGCTTCCGCGGCGCCCTCTTCTTCACCACCTCCTCCCCGCAGCTCGAACGCCTCAACGGCGTCGTCGGCGTCTTCGAGTTCGACACCACCGCCGACGGGAAGTCCACCGGCAAGATCTACGAGTGGAAGTAGCCGTCCACGTTCCCCGCGGAATGCGCGACACTGGAGGGTCTGCGTCAAACCACCCTGTCAGCCAGTGGAGGGCTTCCCCGCGTGAACGACGGACCGCTCATCGTCCAGAGCGACAAAACTCTTCTCCTGGAGATCGACCACCCCAAGGCCGCCGACTGCCGTCGCGCCATCGCCCCGTTCGCCGAGCTGGAGCGGGCGCCCGAGCACGTGCACACGTACCGGGTGACCCCGCTCGGGCTGTGGAACGCGCGCGCGGCCGGGCACGACGCCGAGCAGGTGGTGGACGCCCTGGTGACGTACTCGCGCTACCCGGTGCCGCACGCGCTGCTGGTGGACATCGCCGACACCATGGGCCGGTACGGCCGGCTCCAGCTGGTCAAGCACCCGACGCACGGACTGGTGCTCACCACCACCGACCGCCCGGTGCTGGAGGAGGTGCTGCGCTCCAAGAAGATCGCCCCGCTGGTCGGCACCCGGGTCGACCCGGACACCGTGGTGGTGCACCCCTCCGAGCGCGGGCAGATCAAGCAGGTGCTGCTCAAACTCGGCTGGCCCGCCGAGGACTTCGCCGGCTACGTGGACGGCGAGGCGCACCCGATCGACCTGGACGAGGACGGCTGGCAGCTGCGCCCGTACCAGGCGCAGGCCGTGGAGGGCTTCTGGCACGGCGGCTCCGGCGTCGTGGTGCTGCCCTGCGGCGCCGGCAAGACGCTGGTCGGCGCGGCCGCGATGGCGCACGCCAAGTCGACCACGCTGATCCTGGTGACCAACACCGTCTCGGCCCGCCAGTGGAAGCACGAGCTGGTCAAGCGCACCTCGCTGACCGAGGACGAGATCGGCGAGTACAGCGGGACGAAGAAGGAGATCCGCCCGGTCACCATCGCCACCTACCAGGTGATGACCACCAAGCGGAAGGGCGTCTACGCGCACCTGGAGCTGTTCGACGCCCGCAACTGGGGCCTGGTCGTCTACGACGAGGTGCACCTGCTGCCCGCCCCGGTGTTCAAGTTCACCGCCGACCTGCAGGCCCGCCGCCGGCTCGGCCTGACCGCGACGCTGGTGCGCGAGGACGGCCGCGAGGGCGACGTGTTCAGCCTGATCGGCCCCAAGCGCTTCGACGCGCCGTGGAAGGAGATCGAGGCGCAGGGCTACATCGCGCCCGCCGACTGCTGCGAGGTGCGGGTCACCCTGACCGACTCCGAGCGGCTCGCCTACGCGACCGCCGAGCCGGAGGAGCGCTACCGCTTCTGCGCCACCACGGCGACCAAGCGGCGGGTGGTGGAGGCGCTGGTCAAGAAGCACGAGAAGGACCAGACGCTGATCATCGGCCAGTACATCGACCAGCTGGACGAGCTCGGCGAGGCCCTGGACGCCCCGGTGATCAAGGGCGAGACCAGCAACGCCCAGCGCGAGAAGCTCTTCGACGCCTTCCGGAACAAGGAGATCGGCGTCCTGGTGGTCTCCAAGGTCGCGAACTTCTCGATCGACCTGCCCGAGGCCACGGTGGCCATCCAGGTCTCCGGGACCTTCGGCTCCCGCCAGGAGGAGGCCCAGCGGCTCGGCCGGGTGCTGCGTCCCAAGGCGGACGGCCACGCGGCCCACTTCTACTCGGTGGTCGCCCGGGACACCGTGGACCAGGACTTCGCCGCCCACCGGCAGCGCTTCCTGGCCGAGCAGGGCTACGCGTACCGGATCATCGACGCGGACGACGTGCTGTAACCGCGGGCCGCCGCCGCGGACCGGCTCAGCAGGACGGGCTCAGTAGCGGACGCCGTCGCGCCCGAGGAAGATCACGCGCGCGGCGGTGTCCAGGGCGATGCCGAGGTTGCGGACGGCGGTGCTCAGCGGGTTGCGGTGGCGCCCGGGGACGGCGGTGGCGCCGGCCGGGCCGGAACGGGGGGTGCGGGTCTGGGTGCTCATGTCTTCAACGGTAGGCACCCGACCGGCCGCGGGCATCACTCCAAAGGCCGTATCCGCCGGGACGGCGCTCGTCCTCCAGGTGTAGGCGGACCCCGAGACCCCGCAGGGCGAACCCCGAGACCCCGCCCGACCCGGCCCTGACCTGCGGGGCTGGAAACCCCGGGAGGACGGGTCTAAGATCGTCCGCCTGCCCCCTCCCGAACCGTGGTACCTGCTGAAGTCCCGCAGGCAGCCGGGGGAGGCGCCGACCGCACGGCAACCGGTCGGCTGTACCCCACCGTGAGCTCCATCGATCCGCTGCGCCCACCCACCGGGGCAGCCGGGAAGGTTCGCTGTGCCCGCCACCCCCACCACCGACCCCCTCCAGCGCGAACGCGACCACCTGGCCGCGTCCCGGGCCGCGCTGCGAGCGATGCGCGCGGACGTCGAGTCGCTCGACCTGCGCGACGTGACCGGCACCTGGGTGTCGGCCGTCGTCCTCCAGAACCAGATCGAGGCCAGGATCGCCGCCCTGGCCGACCTCTCCCACACCCCGCTGTTCTTCGGCCGCCTCGACTACCTGCACGCGATCAGCGAGGAGCTGAGCGAGGGCGGAGGGGGAGAGAACTTCTACATCGGCCGCCGCCACGTCCACGACGCCGACGGCGACCCGATGGTGATCGACTGGCGCGCGCCGGTCTCCCAGCCGTTCTACCGGGCCACCCGCACCGACCCGATGGACGTCGAGCGGCGCCGCCGCTTCGGCTACACCGGCGGCGAGCTCACCGCCTACGAGGACGAGCACCTCAGCGACCCCGCCGAGGAGGAGACCTCCTCCGCCCTGCTCGCCGCCGAGATCGAGAAGCCCCGCGTCGGCCCGATGCGCGACATCGTCGCCACCATCCAGCCCGAGCAGGACGAGATCGTCCGCTCCGACGTCACGGGCACCATCTGCGTCCAGGGGGCGCCGGGCACCGGGAAGACCGCCGTCGGCCTGCACCGCGTCGCGTACCTGCTGTACGCGCACCGCGAGCGCCTGGCCCGTACCGGCACCCTGGTGATCGGGCCGAACAACGCCTTCCTCTCCTACATCGAGCAGGTGCTCCCGGCGCTCGGCGAGCTGGACGTCGCCCAGGCCACCGTCCAGCAGCTGGTCGGGCACGTCGAGGTCCGGAGCGAGGACACCCCGGAGGCGGCCCGGCTGAAGGGCGACGCCCGGATGGCCGAGGTGCTGCGCCGCGCGGTGCGGGCGGGCATCACCCTGCCGACCGAGCCCTGCGTGGTCGTCCGCGGTTCCCGCCGCTGGCGCGTCCCGGTGTACGAACTCGTCGAGATCATCGAGGAGTTGAAGGGCCGCGAGATCCGCTACGGCGCCGCCCGCGACGCCCTGCCGCAGCGCATCGCGCACGCCGTGCTGCTGAAGATGGAGCAGTCCGGCGAGGCCCCGGACGACCGGGTGCAGGACGCGGTGGCCCGCAACACCGCCGTGAAGGCGGTGGCCAAGGAGTGCTGGCCGGCCGTCGACCCGGCGAAGCTGGTGCTGCGGCTGCTCTCCGACCCGGAGTTCCTGGCCGAGTGCGCCGAGGGCGTGCTGACCCCCGAGGAGCAGCGGGCGGTGCTGTGGCCCAAGCCCGGCCGCTCGGTGAAGACCGCCCGCTGGACGCCGGCCGACGCCGTCCTGGTCGACGAGGCGACGGACCTGGTGCAGCGCACGCCCTCGCTCGGCCACGTGGTGCTCGACGAGGCGCAGGACCTCTCGCCGATGCAGTACCGCGCGGTCGGCCGCCGCTGCACCACCGGCTCGGCGACCGTCCTCGGCGACCTCGCCCAGGGCACCACCCCCTGGGCGACGGCGAGTTGGCCGGACGCGCTGCACCACCTGGGCAAGCCGGAGGCGCACATCGAGGAGCTGACCAAGGGCTTCCGGGTGCCGGAGGAGGTCATCGCGTACGCCTCCCGGCTGCTCCCGGCGATCGCCCCGGGCCTGGCCCCGGCGACCTCGGTCCGCGAGGCGCCCGGCTCCCTGACGATCCGTCACGTCCCGGAGGACGGAAGGGTGGAGGCGGTGGTCGCCGCCTGCCGGGAGGCCCTGGAGCACGAGGGCTCGACCGGCCTGATCGCCGCCGACGCCCGGATCCCGCAGCTCGCCGAGGCGTTGGCCGCGGCCGGCCTGCCGCACCTGTCCCCCGGGACGGAGACCAGCGCCGAGGCCCGGCTCACCCTCGTCCCGGCCTCGCTGGCCAAGGGCCTGGAGTACGACTTCGTGGTGCTGGACGAGCCCGCCGCGGTGATCGCCGGCGAACCGGACGAGCGGACCGGCCTGCGGCGCCTGTACGTGGCGCTGACCCGCGCCGTCTCCGGGCTGACCGTGCTGCACCACGAGCCGCTGCCCGAGCAGCTGCGGTCGTGACGCGGAAGGGCCGGCCCCGCCTCGGGGCCGGCCCTTCCGTACCGCGCTCAGGCGTCGATCATCGCCCGCCACTCGGCGACCTTGGCCGGGTCCACCGGCGTCCGCCAGCCGTCGGTCCGCACCGCGCCGCCGACGTGGAAGGCGTCGAAGCCCTCTGCCCGCAGGTCCTTCAGGTGCTCGGCCCGCAGGCCGCCGCCGATCAGG
The DNA here is from genome assembly GCF_044764985.1 of Kitasatospora sp. NPDC093550. Classification (NCBI taxonomy): domain Bacteria; kingdom Bacillati; phylum Actinomycetota; class Actinomycetes; order Kitasatosporales; family Streptomycetaceae; genus Kitasatospora; species Kitasatospora sp. NPDC093550. The sequence continues at coordinate 11,194 of NZ_JBIWJF010000038.1, read as the reverse complement.
ATCCGCTGCCGGTAGCCGGGTTCACCGGCGCGGGCCAGCTCGGCCGACAGCACCGCGCGCCCGGCGTCCACGCCGGCGGCCGAGCCCGAGGTGAGGAAGGTGTCCAGCCCGGGCAGCGCGCCGACGGCGGCCCGCAGGGCGGCCCGGTCGGCACTGTGGTCGATCGCCCGGTGGAAGGTCCAGCGGCAGCCCGCCACCGCCTCGGCGACGGCCGCGGTGGCGGCCAGGTCGACGGCGCCGTCGGCGTCGAGGAAGCCGAGGACGAACTCCTCGGCGCCCTCGGCCCGCAGGGCGGTGGCCCGGGCGCACAGCTCGTCCAGGTCGCCGGGGGCGAAGCCGTCCCGGATCCGGAGCATGACCCGCAGCGGGATGCCGACGGCGGCCCGGATCCGGGCGAAGTCCTCGACGGACGGGGTGAGCCCGTCGGCGGCCATGTCGGTGACCAGTTCGAGCCGGTCGGCGCCGCCCGACTCGGCGGCCTGGGCGTCCTGGGGCGTCAGCGCGATGACTTCGAAAATTGGTCTAGACATATCAGTAGGTTGCCACATCCGACCGGGCCCGGCGAGACCGCACCCCCGGCCCGGCCGCTCAGGCCAACCGCCGCCCTCGCGAGCCCCTCCGGCGGCCCACCACCGCCAGCGCGACCGCCGCCGCCACCGTCAGCGCGGCCATCGGCAGCAGCTTCCAGGCGCCGCCCTGCTGCTGCCAGAGCGCGTGCAGGTTGACGCTCAGCGCCCAGGGCAGCACCGCGAGCCCGGGAACGGCCACCAGGTACCAGCCGCGCACGGCCGACAGCGCCATCAGCAGCGGCACGACGACCATCAGCGCCCGCCACGGCGAATCCAGCTGGTGCCGGCTGCTGTAGACGTCGTCCGTGAACGCCACGACCGGGACCAGCACCGCCGCGGCGGCCATCAGGGCCCGTTCGCGCCAGGCCGGCACCGGCAGGACGTCCGACGGCGCGGCCAGCAGCACCAGCGCCCAGAGCACGAACGGCCCGTCCCACTGGAAGGCTTCGAGGAACACCCAGAGCGGCTGGACGACCTCCGGAGCGGTCACCGCGACCACGAGGTCCGCCACCGCGGCCAGCGCCGCCAGCCCGGCCAGCAGCTTCGCCGCCGTCCACCGTCCGAGCAGCGCCGCCCCCGCGGAGAGCAGCGCCCCCAGCAGCAGCCCCCAGTAGGGCAGGAAGTACCGCAGCCCCCACGCCGGATCCGGCACGCCGTTCACGCCGTCCGCCAGGTGCTCCAACAGCGCCTGGGTCCCCTTCAGTCCGGCGGCCGCCCCGACCACCAGCGGGGCCGCCAGCGCCGCCAGCCGCCCGCCCCGCGACGTGGAGGTCAGCCCGGTCCGCATGCGCAGCCCGTACGCCCCCAGGTCGAGCAGCTCCCTGACCTTGGCGGCCCGGCCGGCCTCCGCCGTGGTGTCGGCGAAGACGTCGGCCAGCTCGTCCCCGCGCTCGCGGCGGTAACGGCCCGGGTAGAGCGCCAGCGCCGTCCGGACGGCAACGGTCGACCCACTCATGCTCATGCGAAGGCCCCCCTGACCCTCGGAGTGACAACGGCGACGGAGAGCCGCCGCTCGGCCTCGGCGGCCACGGCCCGCAGCCGCTCGGCCTCGGTGGCCAGCGCGCCCCGACCGGCGTCGGTGAGCGCGTAGGTGCGCCGGGCGCGGCCGTCCACCACCTCCTCGGCGGCGACCTCGATCAGGCCCTGGCCCAGCAGCCGGTCGAGCGCGCCGTAGAGCGTGCCGGTGCGCATCTTCACCCGGCCGTCGGAGATCGCGCTGATCTCCTGGATGAGCGCGTAGCCGTGCCTCGGGGCATCGGCCAGCGCGGTGAGCAGAAGCAGCGTCGGCTCCTGCATGGAGCGTTCTGTCATGTGACTACATATATCGCTGACCGGCACATCCCGTCCACCGGAACCACGCGCCACAATGACCCCCATGCCGACGCCGAACGACGACCTGCTCACCGCCTGGACCGCCCTGCTGCACCGCTGCGGCACCACCCCCGACCCGGAGCCGTACGGCCGGGAGCTGCTGCGCCGCTGGTCCGAGCCGCAGCGCCGCTACCACACCACCGACCACCTGCGCGCGGTCCTGCGGCACGTCGACGACCTCGCCGGCCACGCCGCCGACCCGGACGCCGTCCGCCTCGCGGCCTGGTTCCACGACGCCGTCTACCGCCCCGACCGCACCGAGAACGAGGAGCGCAGCGCCGCCCTGGCCGTCCGCGCGCTGACCGCCGCCGGCCTGCCCGCCGACCGCGTCACCGAGGTCGAGCGCCTCGTCCTGCTCACCGTCAGCCACGACCCGGCGCCCGGGGACCGCGACGGCGAAGTGCTCTGCGACGCGGACCTCGCCGTCCTCGGCGGCACCCCCGAGGCGTACGCGGGGTACGCGGCCGCCGTCCGCGAGGAGTACGGCTTCGTCCCCGAGCCGGACTTCCGGGCCGGCCGCGCCGCCGTCCTGCGGCAGCTCCTGGCCCTGCCCGCGCTCTACCGCACCCCCACCGCCCGCGAGCGCTTCACGGCGGCCGCCCGCACCAACCTGACGGCCGAACTCCACGAGCTGGCCGGCTAGGCCCTCTCTTGAGGGCCTAGACCAGCTCCCCCACCGGCGCCACCACCGCGCCCTGCTTGCCGCACACCCAGTGCGGCTCCGGCCCCAACTCCGGCTCCACGCTGAGCGCGTGCGGGTCACCGTCGGCCGCGCAGGCGGTGCACAGCGGCCACCGTCCGTACGCCTCCAGCAGCGCGTCCTGGACGTCCTGGGCGACCAGCCCGAGCACGTACTCGGTGCCGTCCGGCCATTGCTCCAGCCACCAGCGCCGGTGGGTGACGGCCTGCTCCACCAGGGAGACGACGGCGGCGTCCGCCACGTCCCGGGCGGTGAGGTCGGCCAGGATCAGTGCCCGCGCGTTGTGCAGGGCGGTCTCGATGTCGTCAGCAGCCATCCGTCCATCCTCCCCTCAACTCCCCCGAACGCCGAAACGCCGCGTGGGCGGCCCCCCGAAGGGAACCGCCCACGCGGACGAGGTCCTGCCGATCCGATCGAAGCGATCAGGATCAGAAGTCCATGTCACCGCCCGGCATGCCGCCGCCGGCGGCCGCGGCGGCCTTCTCCGGCTTGTCGGCGATGACGGCCTCGGTGGTGAGGAACAGCGCCGCGATGGAGGCGGCGTTCTGCAGCGCGGAGCGGGTGACCTTGGCCGGGTCGATGATGCCCGCGGCGACCAGGTCGACGTACTCGTTGGTGGCGGCGTTCAGGCCGTGACCGGCGGGGAGGTTGCGCACCTTCTCCACCACGACGCCACCCTCCAGGCCGGCGTTGGTCGCGATCTGCTTGATCGGGGCCTCCAGCGCGACCTTGACGATGTTGGCACCGGTGGCCTCGTCGCCGTCCAGCTCCAGCTTGTCGAAGGCGACACCGGCCTGCAGCAGGGCGACGCCACCACCGGCGACGATGCCCTCCTCGACGGCGGCCTTGGCGTTGCGGACGGCGTCCTCGATGCGGTGCTTGCGCTCCTTGAGCTCCACCTCGGTGGCCGCGCCGGCCTTGATGACGGCCACGCCGCCGGCCAGCTTGGCGAGGCGCTCCTGGAGCTTCTCGCGGTCGTAGTCCGAGTCGCTGTTCTCGATCTCGGCGCGGATCTGGTTCACGCGGCCCGCGACCTGCTCGCTGTCGCCGCCACCGTCGACGATGGTGGTCTCGTCCTTGGTGATGACCACCTTGCGGGCGGTGCCCAGCAGGTCGATGCCGGCGTTCTCCAGCTTGAGGCCGACCTCCTCGGAGATCACGGTGCCACCGGTGAGGATGGCGATGTCGCCGAGCATGGCCTTGCGGCGGTCGCCGAAGCCCGGGGCCTTGACGGCGACGGACTTGAAGGTGCCGCGGATCTTGTTCACGACCAGGGTCGACAGGGCCTCGCCCTCGACGTCCTCGGCGATGATGACGAGCGGCTTGCCGCTCTGCATGACCTTCTCCAGCAGCGGGAGCAGGTCCTTGACCGAGCCGATCTTGGAGTTGGCGATGAGGATGTACGGGTCCTCGAAGGTCGCCTCCATGCGCTCCAGGTCGGTGGCGAAGTAGGCGGAGATGTAGCCCTTGTCGAAGCGCATGCCCTCGGTGAGCTCGAGCTCCAGGCCGAAGGTGTTGCTCTCCTCGACGGTGATGACGCCTTCCTTGCCGACCTTGTCCATGGCCTCGGCGATCAGCTCGCCGATCTGGGTGTCGGCGGCGGAGATGGAGGCGGTGGAGGCGATCTGCTCCTTGGTCTCCACGTCCTTGGCCTGGGCCAGCAGCTGGTCGGAGACGGCGGCGACGGCCTTCTCGATGCCGCGCTTCAGGGCCATCGGGTTGGCGCCGGCGGCGACGTTGCGCAGACCCTCGCGAACCAGGGCCTGGGCGAGCACGGTGGCGGTGGTGGTGCCGTCACCCGCGACGTCGTCCGTCTTCTTGGCGACCTCCTTGACGAGCTCCGCACCGATCTTCTCGTACGGGTCCTCGAGCTCGATCTCCTTGGCGATGGAGACACCGTCGTTGGTGATCGTGGGGGCGCCCCACTTCTTCTCCAGCACGACGTTGCGACCCTTGGGGCCGAGCGTGACCTTCACTGCGTCGGCGAGCTGGTTCATGCCACGCTCAAGGCCGCGGCGAGCTTCCTCATCAAAGGCGATGATCTTGGCCATCAGAAGTGGTCCTCCGGGACACGGTCGACTGCTCGGACCAAGGGGTGCCCGCGACGGACGGCCCTGGTGCGCGGAGGTCCATTCCCTGCCGCTCCCGGGGGCCTCACCGACCCGGTCCGCTGTCACTCTCACACTGTGAGTGCTAACGCCAATGATTAGCACTCCGGGTGGTCGAGTGCAAGCCCAATGGGCAACCCGCGAGCCGTCGTCGGGGTAGCCCGGGAACGCCGACGGGCCCGTACGACACGTGTCGTACGGGCCCGTCGAGAAGCGAGTGGTCACCAGCCGTAGGGCCGCGCCGAGCTCCTGGGGTCGGAAGGGGTCAGCCCGCGGCGCGGACCATGTCCGCCTGCGGGCCCTTCTGTCCCTGAGAGATCTCGAACTCGACCCGCTGGCCCTCCTCGAGGGTGCGGTAGCCGTCCATCTGGATCGCGCTGTAGTGGACGAAGACGTCCGCACCACCGTCGACCGCGATGAAGCCGTAGCCCTTCTCCGCGTTGAACCACTTGACGGTGCCCTGAGCCATTCCGAACTCCCCTAGTGCTGTGCTGGCCCTTCACGGTCCCGCAGGTCGCGGGCCCGGGTTGGTTTGAAGGCCGGCCCGGGGAACCCCCCCTGGGCGCAGCCGTGCACGCCGCAACCCACCGCGCGGAGCGCCCAACGGCCTCCGGTGAGCGGGTGATTGCGTCGACCGCCGCTGAATGTATCCGGACCGACGCCCTCTGCAACAGGGTCAACCGCCGGTAATTCCGCCGCAGCGGCAAGGGACAGGACGGGCCGAATCGGGAAAATCTCGGCATTTAACGCCGGACATAGCGGACGAATTACCCAAATCCCCGCGGTAATTCTGACACCGGCCTGACAGGTTTCCCCGGCCGGTCTCACCGTCCGGACGCCTTCCGGCAGGACGCGCGCGCGGGGCCGAGAGGGAACCCCTGTTCCCAACCGAGCGACACTCTACTCCGACTCCACCCGGAAATATTCCAGCCGGAATGCAACGAGCCGCCCGCGCGTACGGAGAACGGAATTCCGTGCGCGCGGGCGGCCGAATGGCGGGGCGCGGCTCAGCAGCCGCCGGCCACCGCCGGAATGATCGAGATGCCGGCGCCGTCCTTGATCTCGGTCGCCAGGCCCTCGGCGAAGCGCACGTCGTCGTCGTTCACGTAGACGTTGACGAAGCGGCGCAGCTTGCCGGTGTCGTCCAGGATGCGGGCGGAGATGCCCGCGTGGTTCTTCTCCAGGTCGGCGATGACCTCGGCCAGGGTGGCGCCCTCGGCGGTCACCTCGGCGGCGCCGCCGGTGTAGGTGCGCAGGATGGTCGGGATGCGGACGGTGGCGCTCATGGCTCTCCTTGCGGGGTGGGGGGTGGTTCAGGCGGACGCGAGGCCGGCGGCGCGGAAGGAGTCCAGCGTCGGGCGGATGACGGCGCTCATCCCGGCGTCGGCGACGGCGTCCAGGGTCTTCAGGCCGTCGCCGGTGTTGATCGCGACGGTCTCCTTGGCCGGATCCAGCTGCCCGGTCTCGACCAGCTTCTTCAGCACGCCGACCGTCACCCCGCCCGCGGTCTCGGCGAAGATGCCCTCGGTCCGCGCCAGCAGCCGGATCGCCGCCACGACCTCGGCGTCCGTGACGTCCTCCACGGCACCGCCGGTCCGGCGGGCGATGTCCAGCACGTACGGGCCGTCGGCCGGGTTGCCGATCGCCAGCGACTTGGCGATGGTGTCCGGCTTGACCGGCTTGATCACGTCCCGGCCGGCCTTGAAGGCGGCCGACACCGGCGAGCAGCCCTCGGCCTGGGCGCCGAAGACCTTGTACGGCCGGTCCTCGACCAGCCCGAGCTTGATCAGCTCCTGCAGCCCCTTGTCGATCTTCGTCAGCTGCGAGCCCGAGGCGATCGGGATGACGATCTGCTCGGGGAGCCGCCAGCCGAGCTGCTCGCAGATCTCGTACGCCAGCGTCTTGGAGCCCTCGCCGTAGTACGGCCGCAGGTTGACGTTGACGAAGCCCCAGCCCTCGCCGGCCGGGTCCCCGATGAGCTCCGAGCAGAACCGGTTCACGTCGTCGTAGTTGCCCTCGATGCCGACCAGCTCGCCGCCGTACACCCCGGCCATGACGACCTTGCCCTGCTCCAGGTCGTGCGGGATGAACACGCAGGACCGGAACCCGGCCCGGGCGGCCGCCGCGCCCACCGCACCGGCCAGGTTGCCGGTGGAGGAGCAGGACAGCGTGGTGTAGCCGAACGCCCGCGCCGCCTCGATCGCGCACGCGACCACGCGGTCCTTGAAGGAGTGCGTCGGGTTCCCGGAGTCGTCCTTGATGTGCAGCGGCGCGGTGAAGCCGAGCTCCCGGCCCAGGTTGTCCGCCTTCACCAGCGGGGTCCAGCCCGGGTTGAGGTTGGGCTTGGAGGCCACGTCGGCCGGCACCGGCAGCAGCGGCGCGTAGCGCCAGATCGAGGTCGGACCGGCCTCGATCCGCTTGCGCAGCTCCTCGGCACCCGCGCTGCCGAACTCGTAGGCGATCTCCAGCGGGCCGAAGCACTCCAGGCACGCGAAGCTGGGACCGAGCGGGAATCGGGTTCCGCACTCCCGACAGGACAGGGCGGCGGCCGGGCCGAGGTCCACGGAAACGGGTGCGGCGGTGTCGATAGCCATGATGGCGAGGCCTCTCTCCTCATCTTCCCCGCGGCGCGGTCGCGCCACAGGCCGGAATTGGCACCTGTCCCGCCGGCCTGTCGACGACAGCCGCGCGGGAAGGTTGCCGGGACGTCAACGGGCCGTTCCCTCAGTCCCTCTGGATGAGCTTGTGAAATTGTGGTGGTGCTCAACGGTGACCCCGGCGTGCGAAGGTCCGACCGCTGTACGAAGACTGTATCCGAAGGCGTCAATCCTGAACGGGACCGTCCGCCACGCGAGATGAGCCGTTCCACCCGACCCGCCGAGGAGACTTCCGTGCCCGCCGAACCGACCCCCGAGCTCCTCCCGCAGGCGGCGTCCTGGCTGCGCCGGCGCTCCTGGAGCGCGGCCGACCGGCCGGTCCGCACCCTCCTCGCGGCCAAGGAACGCACCGGGCGCACGGTCAGCGTCGTCCTCCCCGCCCTGGACGAGGAGGCCACCGTCGGCGACATCGTCCGCACCGTCCGCCGCGAGCTGATGGAACGCCTCCCGCTCGTCGACGAACTCGTCGTGGTCGACTCCGGCTCCACCGACGCCACCGCCGCCGTCGCCGCCGAGGCCGGCGCCCGGGTCGAGCACCGCGACGCCATCCTGCCCCGGCTCCCCGCCGCCCCCGGCAAGGGCGAGGTGCTCTGGCGCTCGCTGCTGGTCACCCACGGCGACATCGTCTGCTTCGTCGACGCCGACCTGCGCGAGTTCGACCCCGCCTTCGTCTCCGGGATCATCGGCCCGCTGCTCACCGACGAGTCCATCCACCTGGTCAAGGCCATGTACGACCGCCCCCTGGAGACCGAATCGGGCGCCGTCGTCCCGGCCGGCGGCGGCCGGGTCACCGAACTCGTCGCCCGCCCCCTCCTCAACCTCCACTGGCCGGAACTCGCCGGTTTCGTCCAGCCTCTCGGCGGCGAGTACGCGGCCCGCCGCTCCCTGCTCGAACGGCTGCCCTTCCCCACCGGCTACGGCGTCGAGCTCGGCCTGCTGGTCGACGCGCTGGAGCTGGTCGGACTGGACGCCCTGGCCCAGGTCGACGTCGGCGTCCGGCACCACCGCCACCAGGACGGCCAGGCCCTCGGCCGGATGGCCGCCACCATCTACCGCACCGCCCTCGAACGCCTCGACCGCACCCACCGCCTCAAGGCCTCCGCCGACCTCGTCCGCCCCGAGCTCACCCAGTTCACCCGCGACCCGGACACCCGCGCCTTCACCGGCCACACCCACCCCGTCACCGCCCTGGAACGCCCCCCCATGCACACCGTCCCCGAATACGCCACCCGCCATTGACGGGTTTGCCACCCCGGAGCCCCGGCAACATCCCAACCATGGGCGATCTCACGACCGAACGTTCGAGTGCGACCGGCACCGCCCCCGTCCTGGTGGCCTCCAACCGGGGACCGGTGTCGTTCAGCACCGCCGACGACGGCACGCTGACCCTGCGACGCGGCGGCGGCGGGCTGGTCTCCGGCCTCTCCGCGATCGACGACCCGAACGCCGTCTGGGTCTGCGCGGCCCTCAACGACGCCGACCGCAGAGCGGCCGCGGACGCTCCCGACGGCCGCCTGGACCTGGCCGGCCACGACGTCGGCGGCCAGGCCGTCCGCATGCTGGACATCGACCCCGAGACCTTCGCCCGCGCCTACAACGGCGTCGCCAACTCCACCCTCTGGTTCGTCCACCACCTTCTCTACGCGACGCCCACCGCGCCCGCCTTCGACGCCGGCTTCCGCACCGAATGGGCCGCCTACCAGGCCTACAACAGCGCCTTCGCAGACGCCCTGGCCGCCGAAGCCGCCCCGAACGCCGCCGTCCTGGTCCAGGACTACCACCTCTCCCTGACCCCGGCCCTGCTCCGCGAAGCCCGTCCCGACCTGCGGATCGGCCACTTCTCGCACACCCCGTGGGCCCCGCCCGAGTACTACCGGCTGCTCCCCGACGACGTCGCCCGTGCCGTCCTCACCGGCATCCTGGGCGCCGACCGGGCCGGCTTCCTCACCGAACGCTGGGCCCGCGCCTTCGCCGCCTGCTGCCAGGACCTCCTCGGCGCCACGATCGACCACGAGGCGCTCACCGTCACCCACGACGGCCGCACCACCCACCTGGGCGTCCACGCCCTCGGCGCCGACGCCGACTTCCTGCGCGAACGCGCCCACCGCCCCGACGTGGACGAACGCCTCACCGCCCTGCGCGCCGCCGTCGGCGACCGCCGCACCATCGTCCGGGTCGACCGCACCGAGCTGAGCAAGAACATCGTCCGCGGCCTCCAGGCCTACCGGCACCTGCTCCGTACCCGCCCCGAGTGGCACGACCGGGTGGTCCACATCGCCTTCGCCTACCCGTCCCGCACCGACCTGGCCGAGTACCGGAACTACACGGCCGCCGTCCAGGACCTGGCCGAGGCCATCAACACCGAGTTCGCCACCCCCACCTGGCAACCCCTGATCCTGCACGTCAACGACGACTTCCCGCGCTCCCTCGCCGCCTACCGGCTGGCCGACGTCGCCCTCGTGAACCCCATCCGGGACGGCATGAACCTGGTGGCCAAGGAAGTCCCCGTGGTCTCCGACCGCGGCTGCGCCCTGGTCCTCTCCCGCGAGGCCGGCGCCCACACCGAGCTCAAGGACGACGCCCTCACCGTCAACCCGTACGACGTGATCGCCACCGCCGAAGCCCTGCACACCGCCCTCACCATGCCCGAGGAGGAGCGCGCCGACCGCACCAAGCGCCTCGCGGCGGCGGCCACCGCGCTCCCCCCGCAGCAGTGGTTCCTCGACCAGCTCAACGCGCTGGCCCCCTGGTAAGGGCCTCCCCCAGCGCCGCCAACAGCTCCACCACCCCGGCCGGCCCCGCGACCACCAGGTCCGCGCGGTCGGCCAACTCCTTCACCGGCGCGTCCCCCACCGCCCCACTGCACACCAGCAGCCCGGCCACCCCCTCGCCCCGCAACTCCTCCACCGCCGCGAAGGCCGCCAGATCACCCAGGTCGTCCCCGGCGTACAACACCGACCGGGCACCCCGCTCCCGCAGGAAACCGGTCAACGCCGCCCCCTTGTCCACCCCCGGCGGCCGCAGCTCCAGCACCAGCCGCCCGGGCTCCACCACCAGCCCGTACGCACCGGCCAGCTCCGCCACCGGCGCCCGCAACGACTCCAACGCCTCCTCCGGCGCCGCCGCACGCCGGGTGTGCACCGCCACCGAGCGCCCCTTGTCCTCCAACCACACCCCGTCGGGCGCCCCCACCCGCGCCAACACCCCCGGCAACGCCTCCCGCACACCCGCCACCCCCGGGTGCACCTCCGGCGCCGTCACCACACCCCCCTCCCACCGCTCGGCGCCGTAGTGCCCCAACACCACGACCCCCGGCACCCCCGCCAACCCCCCGTACTCCACCGCCAACGCCGCCGGCCGCCCCGTCACCACCACCACGGCCCCCACCGCCGGCGCCAACACCCGCAACGCCCCCGCCACCCCCGGATGCGCCCTGGCCCGACTCGGATCCGCCACGATCGGCGCCAACGTCCCGTCGAAGTCCAACCCCACCACCGCATCCCGAGGCCCCCGCAGGATCGCCCGCAGCCCATCCCGCCCAGCCTCGGTCCCCGGCACCCACACCTCTTCAAATCCCATACCGAGGCCCATACCCAGCAGACACGCAGACCCAAAGCCCCGCGCCCCAGAAACAAACCAGCACCCACCCCCCGCCCTCACCCCACCTCCCCCCTCCCCCTCCCCCTCCCCCTCCCCTCACCCGACCAGGCGAGAGGGAGTGCTGCGGAAGGGGCGGCGCAGGGGGTGGCCCGGAGAGGGGCGTTGCGGGTGATTTTCAGACTGCCAACG
>NZ_JBIWJF010000037.1:0-65978 GCF_044764985.1 Kitasatospora sp. NPDC093550 | reverse complement strand
GGCCGTTGGCAGTCTGAAAATCACCCGCAACGCCCCTCTCCGGGCCACCCCCTGCGCCGCCCCTTCCGCAGCACTCCCTCTCGCCTGGTCGGGTGAGGAGGGGGAGAGGGGAGGTGGGGTGAGGGTGAGGGGGTGGGTGGGGGTTGGGGTTGCTGTGTGGGTGGGGGTGGGTGGGGTGGTTGGCGTGTCTCCTGGTTGGCGGGGGTCGTTGTGTGGGGAGGTGGACGCGAAGAGTGGGAGGCCCCCGGGATGTGGCGCCGAGGACGGGTGTGGGCGCGGGGTGTGGCGGTGGGGGTGTGGTGTCTGGGGGTGCTGACGGGGTGTGGTGGCGGGGGCTCGGTGGGGGATGGGGTGGGCCCGGTGGAGGTGGGGGTGAGGACGGCGCCGGCCGTGCCGTCGCGGGCGGTGGTCACGGTGTTGCCGGTCGACGGGGTGCAGGACGTGCAGCCGGAGGGGGCGGTGCGGGTGAGTGTGGCGCAGGGGCGGTTGGTGTCGGTGCGGCTGGCGGACGGGAAGGGGGTGGAGGTGCCGGGCACGATCGGGCCGGACGGGGCGGGGTGGGTGCCCGACGGGCCGCTGCCGTTGGGGACGGCGTTCACGTTGGACGCGGTGGCGGAGGACGACCAGGGGCAGAAGGCGGCTCAGCACGCGGCGTTCTCGACGGTGGCCCGGGCGCACACCTTCGTGGCGTTCTTCACGCCGGAGGACGGGTCCACGGTCGGGGTCGGGATGCCGGTCTCGTTGCGCTTCAGCCGTCCGATCGCGGACCGGGCGGCGGTGGAGAAGGCGGTGCAGGTGAGTGCCGATCCGCCGGTGCCGGTGGCCGCGCACTGGTTCGGCAACCAGCGGCTGGACTTCCGGCCGCGGCAGTACTGGGCGGCCGGGACGAAGGTGACGGTGGCGCTGCGGCTGAAGGACGTGCAGGGGGCGCCGGGGGCGTTCGGGAGCCAGAACAGGGACCTGCACTTCACCGTCGGCCGGGCGCAGGTCTCGACCGTGGACCTGGACGCGCACACCCTGACGGTTCGGGCGGACGGCAAGGTGGTCCGGGTGCTGAAGGTCTCCGGCGGCAGCCCCGAGCACTCCACCTACCGGGGGGTGATGGTCGTGTCGGAGAAGTACAAGGTGACCCGGATGAACTCGCAGACCGTCGGCATGGGTGACGAGTACGACATCCAGGACGTCCCGCACGCGATGCGGCTGACCACCTCGGGAACGTTCCTGCACGGCAACTACTGGGCGGACCCCAAGGTGTTCGGCAGCGCCAACACGAGTCACGGCTGCCTCGGCCTGGCCGACGCCAAGGGCGGCACGAGCAAGGACACCCCGGCGGGCTGGCTGTTCGAGCACACCGTCCCGGGGGACGTGGTGGAGGTGAGGGCCTCGGCCGGGGACTTCGTGCCGCCGCAGAACGGGCTCAACGGCTGGAACCTCTCCTGGGAGCAGTGGGTGGCCGGGAGCGCGCTGAGGTAGGAGGTCTTCACGGTCGGTTCACCGGACTCCCCCGAAGGTTCATTCGAACGTCCCGGTTATCCTGCTCCGACGCGTCCGCAGACCGACGCGAATGATCGGCACCCGGTGCAACTCATCGGGGCACTCAACGCGTCATGAGAGTGGATACCGGGAGGGGAGAAACCGTGAAGACGGGTAAGACGGCCGGCGCCGCGATACGCGCCGGTGGGCGCAACGGGGCGATGGCGTTGGTCATGGGTGGGGTCCTGCTGCTCACGGCGGCCTGCAACGACGACAAGGGCGGGGGCGCCGGGGGGTCGGCCGGCTCCGCCGCGGCCAGTGCGCCGGCGTCAGCGGACGCGGGCGGTTCGGCGGCACCGAAGACCTCGGCCGCGGTGATCGCCGTGGAGCCGAAGGACGGTGCCCAGAACGTCCAGCCGAACGGGCTGCAGGTGTCCGTCTCCAACGGCAAGCTCAGCACCGTCGAGGTGACCGACAAGGACGGCAAGCCGGTCCAGGGCGCGATCACCCCGGACGGCACCGCCTGGAAGCCCGCGGCGGCGCTCACCGTCGGCATGGCGTACAAGGTGAACGCGCAGGCCAAGGACGCCGAGGGCCTGGTGGCGGCGTCCACCACGTCGTTCACCACGCTGACGCCGGAGAAGAAGATCTCCACCAACGACAACATCAGCGACGGCGCCACCTACGGCGTCGGCATGATCGTGTCGGTGGAGTTCAACAAGCCGGTCAAGAACAAGGACGCGGTGGTCAAGGGCATCAGCTTCGAGACCGCCGACGGCACCGTGGTCAAGGGCCACTGGTTCGGCGACACCCGGGTGGACTTCCGCCCGGAGCAGTACTGGAAGCCGGACACCAAGGTCACGATCCACTACCGGCTGAAGAACGTCGAGGTCTCGCCGGGCGTCTACGGCGACGTGGACAAGGACGAGCCGTTCACCATCGGCCGCTCGCAGATCTCCACGGCGGACGCCAAGTCGCACCAGATGACCATCGAGCGGGGCGGCCAGAGCACCACGGTGCCGGTCACCCTGGGCGCGGACGCCACGCCGTCCTGGGGCGGGACCATGGTGGTCATGTCCAAGGAGAAGGTCACCCGGATGAACTCGCAGACCGTGGGTCTCGGCGGCGAGTACGACATCCAGGACGTCCCGCACGCGATGCGGCTGACCACCTCCGGCACCTTCGTGCACGGCAACTACTGGGCGAACCCCTTCGGCAAGACCAACGCCAGCCACGGCTGCGTGTCGATGCAGGACGTCAAGGGCGGCAGCGACACCTCGGTGGCGGGCAAGTTCTTCAACGACTCGATGGTCGGTGACGTCATCAAGATCGTGAACACCAAGGAGAAGACCGTCGCGCCCTCCAACGGGCTGGGCGGCTGGAACGTGGACTGGGCCAACTGGTAGGCCCTACCCGGCACTCCAGTGGGTTTCACCGAGCGGCCCGATCCTCACCCGTTGGGGTCGGGCCGCTCGGATTTCCGGGGCGGGAAGCCCCTCGTGTGGCGCAACCTTTCCGGTGGCCGGGTGCGTGTACCCGGTCGGGTCCGTCGTGGGTTCGGGGATGTCAGAGGGAGGGATCGGCGTGAGGTCGATACGCAGAGTGGTGGCCGTCGGTCTGGTCGGCGGGGCGATGGCGCTCACCGCCGCGTGCGGCGGTGGTGACGGAGGCGGCAGTGCGGCCAAGGCCGACCTGGGGGCCGGCGCGGCCACCGCCAAGCCGGCGGCGGCGCCCACCGGCGCCGTGCCGAAGGTCTCGAAGGCCGCGGTGAGCATCGAGCCCGCGGCCGGCGCGGTGGACGTGGCGCCGGGCGCCCTCAAGATCGGCGCGACCGGCGGCAAGCTCACCACCGTCAAGGTGAGCGACAAGACGGGCAAGGAGGTCGCCGGCACCATCTCCGCCGACGGCGCCTCCTGGACGCCCTCGGCCGCCCTGGCGGTGGGCACCGCCTACCAGGTCAGCGCGATGGCGGCGGACGCGGACGGCGTGGTCGCCACGGCGGACAGCAACTTCACCACGCTGACCCCGACGGCGCTGGCCAAGGCCTCCGACAACGTGGACGACGACGCCACCTACGGCGTCGGCATGATCGTCTCGGTGAACTTCAGCAAGGACGTCAAGAACAAGGACGCCGTGGTCAAGGGCATCAGCTTCGAGACCGGCAACGGCACCGTGGTGAAGGGCCACTGGTTCGGCGACCGCCGGCTGGACTTCCGTCCGGAGCAGTACTGGGCCCCCGGCACCAAGGTGGTCGTGCACTACCGGCTCAAGAGCGTCGAGATCGCCCCCGGGGTGTACGGCTCCGACCGGGACGAGCCCTTCACGATCGGGCGATCCCAGGTTTCGACGGTTGACGCCGCCGCGCACCGGATGACGGTGGTGACCGCCGGGCAGTCGAACGACATCGACATCACCTCCGGCTCGCCCGAACACCCCACCTGGAACGGGACGATGGTGGTCATGGCCAAGGAGGGCGTGGTGCGGATGCAGTCCAGCACCCTGCCCGGCATGACCGGTGCGCCGTACGACCTGCAGGTGCCGCACTCGATGCGGCTCACCGACTCCGGCACGTACGTGCACGGCAACTACTGGAGCAACGCCTTCGGCGAGGACAACGTCAGCCACGGCTGCGTCGGCCTCAAGGACGTCAAGGGCGGTGGGGACTCCACCTCGATGGGGAAGTACTACGACGGCTCCCTGGTCGGGGACGTGGTGATCGTGAAGAACTCGACCAAGAAGGAGACGCTCGACCCGTCGAACGGGCTGAGCGGCTGGAACCTGCCGTGGAGCGCCTGGTAGGAGCCGTTGGGGGTCAACCCGGGCTTGACGTGAGCCGGTTCGGGTCGACCCCGCCATGCATCCGGCATATGCCGACCCGCGCGAGATCGTTTGCTCATTGTCCGTACGCGGCTGCTTGCGTTCCGCAATGATGGTCCGCATGGCGGGTTGGGGCGAAACAGATCAGTCATCGGTTCCCGGGGCCGGCACGGTCGCCGAGGCGTCCTGGAGCGACGTCCAGGGAGGGCTCTCGGCGCTGGAGCGGCTCAGCTCCGAGGAGCTGGAGGAGATGTATTCGGGCAGGCTGTGCGATCAGTCCTCGCCGAACGAGGTGCGGCTGCCGTCCCGGCCGGAGTCGGGCCCGGTGGCGCGCCGGCTGGTGCTCTCCGTCCTGGAGTCCTGGGACCTCCACCAGCACCTGGAGGCCGGGGAGCTGCTCACCAGCGAGCTGGTGTCCAACGCGGTGCGGCACGCCGCCGGTCGCACCATCGGTCTGCACGTCAGCCGCAAGCCCGGCTGGTTGCGGGTCGAGGTCCGCGACTCCTCCCGCGCGTTGCCCTGCATGATCCTCGCCGAGCCCAAGCCGGTGAACGAGCGCGGGCGGGGCCTGAAGATCGTCGACGACCTCTCCGACCGCTGGGGCGCGGACCTGCTGCCGCGGGGCAAGGGGGTCTGGTTCGAGCTCAAGGTGCGGGAGCGGGGCTGAGGGTGGCTCCGGAAAACACGCGGGGCCCCCGGTGTTCGCCGCGGTCCGGCGGATGGGGGCCCCTGCAAGTCATCGCGCCGGCCAAGGGGGTGCGTGCCGCGCGATGGGCGTCGGCAGTGCCAGGTCGGGCCCGCCGAAGTATGCCTTGACTATCGCACGGATCTCAGCATGTGGGCAAACTGGGCGGCTGGGAATCCAAGGTTTGTAACCTAGTTCACCTTTGGATATTGCATAGGTTCACGCCGATGCCTGTGAATATTCATGATCGTGGAGAATTCGCGACGTCGGTCACGGGGACCTGGGTAGCATCGGGCCCGTGGACCTCTACTGGCGCGTCGTGCTGCCACCCCTCGGCGCCTGACGGGCGCGCATCGGTGGCTCGACCCCCCGCCCCGCTTTCGGCCCGCTGAGGCCGCCACGGGGCTGTGACGTGCGTCCGTTCTCGGAACCCTGACGGTCTTCGACGACGGAAGTTCACGACTGTGCCGAATCGTTTGTCCGAGCCTGTGCGCTCGATCCCCGCTGCCCGGCCGCGCCGCGCCGCCCGCCGTACCCGCGTGCTCGGCGGACCGGTCCCGATCCTGGTGGCCGCGCTGCTCTGGGGCACCACCGGGACCGCCGGTTCGCTGGTGCCTGCGGGCGCCCCGGCGGCGGGCGTCGGGGCCGCCGCCCTGGTGCTCGGCGGGATGCTGCTGTTCCTCTCCGACCGCTCCGCCCGCGAGCTGCCCCGGGCGTGCGGGCCGGGCGAGCGCCGGATGCTCGCGCTCGGCGCGGTCGCGGTGACGGGCTATCCGCTCACCTTCTACCCGGCGGTGGCCCGGACCGGGGTCGCGGTCGCGACGGTGATCGCGCTGGGCAGCGCACCGGTGTTCACCGGGCTGCTCGGATGGCTCGCCCGGCAGGGGCGGCCGAGCGGGCGCTGGGCCGCGGCCACCGCGCTGGCCGTGCTCGGGTGCGCGGTGCTGGTGCTGGGCCCCGAACTCGCCGGGCACGGCGCCGCGGTGGACCCGCTCGGGGTGCTGCTGGCCTCGCTCTCCGGGCTCTCGTACGCGGTGTACTCGCTGATCGGCGGGCGGCTGATCGCGGCCGGGCGGCCGTCCGCCGGGGTGATGGGGGCGATGTTCGGCGGGGCGGCCCTGCTGGTGCTGCCGGTGGCGGCGCTGGGCCCGGTGGGGTGGCTGCTGTCGGTGCGGGGCGCGGGTGTCGTCCTGCACCTCGCCGTGGTCACCACCTACCTGGCGTACCGGCTGTTCGGCCACGGCCTGCGGCACACCACCGCGCAGACGGCCACCACGCTGACCCTCGCCGAGCCGGCCGTCGCCGCCGTGCTCGGCGTGCTGGCGCTCGGGGAGCGGCTGCCGGCCGTCTCCTGGTGCGGGCTCGCGGTGCTGGCCGGCGGCCTGGCCTTCCTCGCCCTGCCGGCCCGCCGGTAGGCGCCGCCCCACCCGGGGCCCGGCAGGTCAGCCGGTGGCCGCCGGGCACTGGGCGGCGAAGCAGAAGCCGGTGAGCTCCGCGTCCCGGAGGGCCTGGATCCCGGTGGGCCAGTCGGCCTCCGGGCCGGCCACCAGGAGCGCGTAGGCGGTGCCGCCGGGGCCGACGAGGACGTGGTCGACCGCGTGTCGGCGGGTGCCGGTCTCGGCGTTGTCGTAGGAGTACTCCAGCTCGGCGGCGCCGTCGGCGGTCCGCTCCAGGCGGACGCGGTGGTAGCCCGGGTAGGTCGCCGGATCGCTCGCCATGGCGGCGTCCGTGCCGGAGGCCTCCTCGAAGGGTGACCCGGTGCCCATCGCGAAGACCTGGACCAGGCTCCGTCGGTCGGGGCTGCGGTAGAACGTGGAGTTGTTCTTCTCCTCCCGCTGCCAGCCGTCCGGGACGAGCAGGGTGAAGCCGTTCCGGTCCTGGACCCGCTGGAAGGGCGGCCCGGTGGGGGTCGGGGTGGGGGTGGGGGTCGGGGTGGTGGGCGTGGGGGAGGGCGTCGCCGTGGTCGTGGGCGAGGGGGAGCCGGTGGCCGTGACCGGGGGTGCCCCGGTGAGGGTCGCCGTGCCCGTCGGCTCGGCCCCGTGGTCGTGCCGGGTCAGCAGGTACCCGCCGCCGCCCGCGAGCACGCCGAGGAGCGCCCCGGCGAGGGCGGCGACCAGCACCCGCCGGGACCCGGGCGTCCCGGCGGACGGCGGGCGCTCCGGCCGCTGGGCGCGGGGTGTGATCGGCGGCGGCTCGACCGGCTGGTACGGGGGCTGGTGCGGGGGCATCTGCGGGGGCAGCGGCGGCGGCTGCGGCGGGCGCGGTGGCGGGGTCGCTCCGCCCGCGGGCGGGTGCGACACCCACTGCTGGCTGTCCTTGTCCCAGTACGTGCCCGACATCCCTGCTCCCCCCGTGGTCTTCCGGCCCCGCTCAGCCCAGGAACTGCTCGATCGCTTGGGCGACCGACAATGCCGAGGCGAGTCCGGAGACTACCGTGGTCGAGCTCCGGAGGAGGTCGCGGAGTCGTTCCAGCCGGGTGCGCGGGGCGGTGCCGGTCTGTTCGAGGGCCGTGCCGACGACCTCCAGCTCGTGCTCCACCTCGGCCACGCCGTTGCCCTCGGCCCTGGTGAACATCGGCAGGTGGCCGCGCAACTCGGCGATCGCCGCGAGGAGTTCGCGGGCCGAGGCGTTCAGGCGGGTGGAGGCGTCGACGGCCGTGGAATCCGCTCCGGCGGCGACCGCCCCGCCGGTCATCGCGCCGATGGACACCCCGCCGGGCGCCGGGGCGGGGACCATCAGGCCGCGCACCTCCGGCAGGGGGTCCGGTGTTCCGGCCCGCTGCGAGCGGTCCTCCGCGCGGGCGCCGGAGCCCGAGGCGACGGCACCGCCGGTCATCGCGCCGATCGAGACCCCGCCGCTCGGCTGGGACGGGGGAGTGTTCTCCTCGTCGTGCTGCACGTTGCGCTCCTCGTTCCTCAGGTGACTACGAAGACTTCCCGTCGGACGGCGGCGGTGCCGGGGTGCCCGACTGCGCGGTGCCGCCGTTGGTGGCGACCGCGCCGCCGCTCATCGAGCCGATGTGGATCCCGCCCTGCACCACCTGGACCACGGTCTGCTCGAAGCGGTCGGTCTCGTACCCCGACTGCTCCAGCGCGACGCGCAGGCCCTCGATGATCCGCTGCTCGATCGACCTCAGGTACCGCCTGACGTCGAGCTCCTGGAAGATCGAGACGGCCGAGGTGCTGGCGGCCTCACGCAGGGAGACGAGCGGGCGCGCGGCGACCGTCGGAAGGTCCCGGTCGTCGGCCGTCTCGCCCGCGGCCCGGCCGCCGCCCGGGCGCAGCAGCGAGCGCAGCGCGGCCGGTCCGGCGGTGAAGGCGGACATCGCCGGGCGGCGGCCCGGTCGGGTGCCCTGCTGGGCCACCGCGTCCGCCAGCAACTCGTAGTCGCGCCGGACCGGTCCGAGCACGTGCGGGACGACTTCCACCATCAGCAGGTTCCCCTGCGTGTGCACCCTCAACTGGACCGTCAGCACGACCTGTTCGTCCCAGGCGCCGACCCGGACCCGCAGGAAGTGCCGGCGCCGCTCGCCGCCCTCGTCCACCGCCTCGGCGATGTGCCGGGCGATGTCCTCGGGCCCGCGCGGGACGTCGCCGCGCGCCGGGCCGTACGGGAGGTAGACGATGTGCTCGATCTCCAGTTCCCGGAGCCGGTCCAGGCTGGTGTCGGCGGCGGTCTGCCGGAGGGCGGCCAGCCGCGGGACGACCAGGTCGAGGACGACGCGGGCGGTGAGAGCGCCCTCCGGGACCACCGGCCCGGTTGTGCGCCGCTTCAGCTCCAGGGTGAACTGCCAGGCCTTGAAGGGGAATCCGGCGCCGAGGAAGGGGTCGGCCGGGTCATAGACGACGAGTTGTGAGTACTGCTCTTCGGCGATGGCGCGCTGGAGCCGCACATAGCGCGGCCGCGGGGGCAGTCGACGCGGATGGCGGGGGAAGTTCTCCCGGATCAGCTCCTTCCGCAGGACCTGGGCGATCTGCAGGCGGTGCCAGCCCACCGTCGCCGCCAGAGCCAGCGGGAACAGCGTGCCCTCCCAGGCGTCGTCCTTCAGCGTGGCGAACGCCAGTGCCCAGTAGAGGACCCGGGCGATCCCGGCGATGACGGCGAGGAAGCCGCCGAGGGGGTGCCCGGACGCGGAGGCCCGGGAGTCGGCGGGAGCGACGGGGGCGTACAACGCGTGCTGCCGGACCTCCACGGGCTTGGCGTACCAGGACAGCAGACAGACCACGGCGTAGAGGAGGGCGAAGGTCGCGGTGAAGGGCGGCAGGTACGGGGAGAGGGCGTTCCAGACGGTGTCGGACGCGGAATCCCGGCCGTACGGGTCGCCGTAGTAGCCGCTGGTCAGCCCTTCGCCGTAGGCCTTCCAGTGGCTGACGGACGGCGGGTTCCGGATCAGCGTCCAGTAGTCGGTCAGGAAGAAGCCCAGCCAGATCACGGCGAGCGCGGCGCCGGTGCGGAGCTCCAGGGCCCGGGCCCGCAGGGCGTGCGCCAGGACGGTGATCAGGTCGAAGCCCAGGGACGGCGGCACGGACCGCTCGTCGTGCTCGACCAGTTCGGTGATGACGCGCCGGCGGTAGTCCGGGTCGAGGTAGACCCCGGCGCAGAGCAGCCGGGTGGCCTCGGACTTCGCGTACGGCGAGGCCGGTGGCGGCGGTGGCGGCGGTGGCCCGGTGGACGGTACGGGCGGCTCGGCCGCCGGCCCCGGCCCGGTCTGGACGGACATCCGCCTCCCCCTCCGGCGTCAGCCAACTGGCCGAGATTATGGCCTTCCTGACGGACCGTCGGCCAGGGGGAGAGCGAAATCCCCCGGACGGAGTGGAGCTCCGCCCGGGGGCCGGGGCGCACGCGACCGGCGCACGGCCGGCGCCCGGTCAGCCGTGGATCAGCACTCGATGACGTTCACGGCGAGGCCGCCGCGCGAGGTCTCCTTGTACTTGATCTTCATGTCGGCGCCGGTCTCCTTCATCGTCTTGATGGCCTTGTCCAGCGAGACGTGGTGCCGGCCGTCGCCGCGCAGCGCCATCCGGGCCGCGGTGACGGCCTTGACCGAGGCCATGCCGTTGCGCTCGATGCAGGGGATCTGGACCAGGCCGCCGACCGGGTCGCAGGTGAGGCCGAGGTTGTGCTCGATGCCGATCTCGGCGGCGTTCTCGACCTGCTCGGGGGTGCCGCCGAGGACCTCGGCGAGGCCGCCCGCGGCCATCGAGCAGGCCGAGCCGACCTCGCCCTGGCAGCCGACCTCGGCGCCGGAGATGGAGGCGTTCTCCTTGAACAGCATGCCGATGGCGCCGGCCGCGAGCAGGAAGCGGACGATGCCGTCGTCGTCGGCGCCCGGGATGAAGTTCAGGTAGTAGTGCAGGACGGCCGGGATGATGCCCGCCGCGCCGTTGGTCGGCGCGGTGACCACCCGGCGGCCGGAGGCGTTCTCCTCGTTGACCGCCATCGCGTAGAGGGTCACCCACTCCATCGCGTTGGCCGGGCCGATGCCCTCGGCGCGCAGCGCCCGGGCGCCCGAGGCGGCCCGGCGGCGGACCTTGAGGCCGCCCGGCAGGATGCCCTCGCGGGTCATGCCGGCCCGCACGCACTCCTGCATCACGGACCAGATCTCCAGCAGCCCGGTGCGGATCTCCTCCTCGCTGCGCCAGGCCTTCTCGTTCTCCAGCATCAGGCCGGAGATGGACAGCCCGGTCTCGCGGGTGAGCCGCAGCAGCTCCTCGCCGGTGCGGAAGGGGTAGCGCAGCGCGGTGTCGTCCGGCTTGACCCGGTCGGCGCCGATCGCGTCCTCGTCGACGACGAAGCCGCCGCCGACCGAGTAGTAGGTCTTCTCCAGCAGCGTCGAGCCGTCCGCGGCGAACGCCCAGAGGGTCATGCCGTTGGCGTGGTACGGCAGCGAGCGGCGGCGGTGCAGCACCAGCTGGCTGTCCGGGTCGAAGTCGATCGGGTGCTCGCCGAGCAGGTTGATCCGCTTCTCGGCGGTGATCCGCTCGACGTCCTTGTCCGCCTGGTCGACGTCGACGGTGCGGGGCGAGTTGTTCTCCAGGCCGAGCAGGACGGCCTTCGGCGTGCCGTGGCCGTGGCCGGTGGCGCCGAGCGAGCCGTACAGCTCGGCGCGCACACCCGTCACCTGGGCCAGCAGGCCTTCGGACCGCAGTCGGCGGGCGAACATCCGGGCGGCGCGCATCGGGCCCACGGTGTGGGAGCTCGACGGGCCGATGCCGATGGAGAAGAGGTCGAAGACACTGATGGCCACGGGGGACGTCCTTGTCGGGTCTCGTGGAGGGGCTTGCGGGCGGGGCGTGGGGCGGAGCGGGCTGTGGACGGGCGGGGGCCGACACGGGACGGGGCACCGCGCGCACTGTCCAGTGTGCGCGGTGCCCCGGGGTCCCAGGTGCGCCGGCGGGGTGAGGCCGGTCACCTGCGGCCGGTCGTCCACTCCCGGCCGCCGCGGACTACTCCTGGTTGGCCAGGTTCGGGTACAGCGGGTACTTCTCGGCCAGCGCGGTGACGCGGGCCTTCAGCCCGGCGGCGACGGTCTCGTCGAAGGCGGGCTTGAGCGCCTCGGCGATGATGTCGGCGACCTCGCGGAAGTCCTCGGCCTGGAAGCCTCGGGTGGCCAGGGCCGGGGTGCCGATCCGCAGGCCCGAGGTGACCATCGGCGGGCGCGGGTCGTTCGGGATGGCGTTGCGGTTGACGGTGATGCCGACCTCGTGCAGGCGGTCCTCGGCCTGCTGGCCGTCGAGCTGGCTGTTGCGCAGGTCGACCAGGACCAGGTGGACGTCGGTGCCGCCGGACAGGACGGACGCGCCGGCCTCGGCGACGTCGGCCTGCAGCAGGCGCTCGGCGAGGATCCGGGCGCCGTCCAGGGTGCGCTGCTGGCGCTCCTTGAACTCCTCCGAGGCCGCGACCTTGAAGGCCACCGCCTTGCCGGCGATCACGTGCTCCAGCGGGCCGCCCTGCTGGCCGGGGAAGACCGCGGAGTTGATCTTCTTGGCGTACTCGGCCTTGGACAGGATGACGCCGCCGCGCGGGCCGCCCAGGGTCTTGTGGGTGGTGGTGGTGACCACGTCCGCGTAGGGCACCGGGTTCGGGTGCAGCCCGGCGGCCACCAGGCCGGCGAAGTGCGCCATGTCCACCATGAGCAGCGCGCCGACCTCGTCGGCGACCCGGCGGAACGCGGCGAAGTCCAGCTGGCGCGGGTAGGCCGACCAGCCGGCGATGATCAGCTTCGGCTGGTGCTCCTTGGCGAGGCGCTCGACCTCGGCCATGTCGACCTGGCCGGTCTTCTCGTCCACGTGGTACGCGACCACGTTGTAGAGCTTGCCGGAGAAGTTGATCTTCATGCCGTGGGTCAGGTGACCGCCGTGGGCCAGGTTCAGGCCCAGGATGGTGTCGCCCGGCTGGATCAGCGCGAACATCGCGGCGGCGTTGGCCTGCGCGCCGGAGTGCGGCTGGACGTTGGCGTGCTCGGCGCCGAACAGGGCCTTGATCCGGTCGATCGCGATCTGCTCGACCACGTCGACGTGCTCGCAGCCGCCGTAGTAGCGACGGCCGGGGTAGCCCTCGGCGTACTTGTTGGTGAGCACCGAGCCCTGGGCCTCCATGACCGCCACCGGGGCGAAGTTCTCGGAGGCGATCATCTCCAGGGTGGTCTGCTGGCGGTGCAGCTCGGCGTCGACCGCGGCGGCGATCTCCGGGTCGAGGGCGTGCAGGGACTGGTTGAGAACCGTCATGGTGGGGTCTTCCCGGGGGAGGAGGGACGGGGGCCGCGGTGCGGGCGGGCCGGCGTGCGCGCGGCCCGCCCGGTCACGAGCGGGTCAGCTGCTGTGGGTGAGCGCGTCGTACTCGTCGGCGCTGAGCAGCTCGTCGGTGGCCTCGACGCGCACCTTGAACAGCCAGCCGCCCTCGAAGGGGGCGCTGTTGACCAGGCCGTTGTCGTCCAGGACGTCCTGGTTGACCTCGGTGACCTCGCCGGTCACCGGGGAGTACAGGTCGCTGACCGACTTGGTGGACTCCAGCTCGCCGCAGGTCTCGCCGGCGGTCACGGTGTCGCCCACCTCGGGCAGCTGCACGTAGACGATGTCACCGAGCGCGTCCGCGGCGTGCTTGGTGATGCCGACCGTCGAGACACCGTCCTCGGCGGCGGTCAGCCACTCGTGCTCCTTGGTGTACTGCAGGTGCTGGGGGTTGCTCATGGCGTCATTCTCCAGGATGGGAAGCGGGTACGACGAAGCGGGCCGCCGCTCGGACGGCTACGACCTGCGTCTATGGGAAAACCGGGGCCCGACCGGGCGGTCAGCGGGCGCGCTTGTAGAAGGGCAGCGCCACGACCTCGACCGGCTCGTGCTTGCCGCGCACGTCCACCGCGACGGTGGTGCCGGGGGCGGCGTGGGCGGCGTCGACGTAGGCCATCGCGATCGGCCGGCCCAGCGTCGGGGAGGGCGCGCCGGAGGTGATCCGGCCGATCGGGGTGCCGTCGGTGGAGACCACGGTGTACTCGGCACGCGGGACGCGCTTGCCCTCGGAGACCAGGCCGACCAGCACCCGCGGCGGGTTGGCCTCGGCCGCGGCGGCGGCCTGCTCCAGCGCCTTGCGGCCGACGAAGGCACCCCCGTTGGTGGTCTTGTCGAAGCGGACGACCCGGCCCAGACCGGCGTCGAACGGGGTGAGGTCGGTGGACAGCTCGTGCCCGTACAGCGGCATGCCCGCCTCCAGGCGCAGCGTGTCGCGGCAGGACAGGCCGCACGGGATCAGGCCGCGGCCCTCGCCGGCGGCGGTCAGCGCCTGCCAGATCTCCTCGGCGTCGGCCGGGCGGCAGAAGATCTCGAAGCCGTCCTCGCCGGTGTAGCCGGTGCGGGCCAGCAGCACCTCGTGGCCGGCCACCCGGGCCGGGAGGATCGCGTAGTACTTGAGGCCGGGCAGGTCGGCGTCGGTGGTGTCGGCCAGGATCGCGGTGGACTCCGGGCCCTGGACGGCGATCAGCGCGTAGGTGTCGCGGTCGTCGGTGACGACGGCGTCGAAGCCCTTGGCGCGGGCGATCAGCTCGTCGAGGACCAGCTGGGCGTTGGAGGCGTTGGCGACGACCAGGTAGGCGTCCTCGCGCAGGCGGTAGACGATCAGGTCGTCCAGGATGCCGCCGTCCTCGGCGCAGATCATGGTGTAGCGGGCGCGCAGCACGCCGAGCGCGGAGACGAAGCCGACCAGCGCGTGGTCCAGCATCTCGCCGGCCTGCGGGCCGGTGACGGTGATCTCGCCCATGTGGGAGAGGTCGAACAGACCGGCCTTGGTACGGACGGCGAGGTGCTCCTCGCGCTCGCTGCCGTAGCGCAGCGGCATGTCCCAGCCGGCGAAGTCGGTCATGGTCGCGCCGAGGGCGCGGTGCAGCGCGTCGAGCGCGGTCAGGCGGAGGGACGACATGGCCAGGAACTCCTCGGTCGGGGCACTCAGGGGTGCACGCACCGGACCGGACCCGCTCGGGGGCCGACCCTGCGCGCGGGCATGCGGCGGCGTGGGTCTCCCCATCTGTCGTCGTACCTGAGAGCTTCACCGCCCCGCCGGCCCACAGCTGTTTCCAGCTTGGGGGACAGCATGGCGGCTTGCACCGTGGGTGGGCGCGCGACATGGCCGTGCGCCGCTTTCCAGATGTGCCTAACCCGTGCGGTAGGGGGGCCTGAGAGATTCCGGGGAGGACTTGCTCCTTCGGCGCCGGCCGTGCCGATGAGCGGCACTCCGGGCTCTCCCGCGCGGGTTCGAGCGGCCGGTATGGAGTTGTGGGGCCCGCGGCGCATGCCGTCGGACGCGCACATCATGGCACGTCCGCGCGGAGGAGGGGAGGGGGGACCCGGTCACACGGTGCCGTCCCGAACACGAGGCCCATTCCCACCGGCCCCCGGGCCCTAGACTGCTCCGCGTCGGCGCAGCAGAGGGCGGCCGACCGGCAGAGGGCGGAATCGGCGGCGCATGGGGTACCCGGTGGAGCAGCAGCAGGGGTGGGGCGGTCCGGACGGGATGCCCGCGGGCGGCTCGTGGCCGGCCAACGAGCTGGAGCAGGTGCTGACCTCGGCCCTGGGCGACCCGGGGGCGACGCCGCGGGTGATCGAGGTGCTGGCCCGCAGCCGGGTGTGGGTGCCGCTGCCCGCCGGGGCCGACCCGCAGGGGCAGTCCCTGGACCTGCCGATCATCGAGCTGGGCGGCGACCCGTACGTCCCGGTGTTCTCCTCGCAGGAGGTGTTCCTGCAGCACGCGCCGGGGCTGGCCTTCGCGATCGCGCCGGTCTGGGAGTTCGCCCGCGGGCTGCCGCTCGGCGTGGGCATCGCGGTGAACCCGGAGGCGCCGGTGGGCATCCCGGTGCCGCCGCAGGGCGTGGCCGAGCTGCGCCGGGGGCCGCGCGAGGACCGCTGGGAGGGCGCCGAGGACCCGGCCGCGCCGACCGGCGGCCGGGTGGCGCTGCGCGAGCCGGTGCCGGGCGAGGACCCGGAGCACTTCCTGGCCGCCTGCCGGGCCGAACTCTCGGCCCTTCCCGGGGTGTTGACCGCCCGCCGGGCGCTGGCCAGCATCGAGGGCGAGCCGACCGTGATGTTCGTGGGCGTCCAGTTGGATCCGGCGGCCCCGGCCGACCCGGCCGCGGTGAACGACGCGCTCGGCCGGGCGCTGGGAACCGCGCCGCTGCCGGGGGGCGTCCACCTCGTACTGCTCGACCTCGCCGACGACCCGGTGGTCGAGTGGCTGCTCACCCGGGTCATGCCTTTCTACACGCGGGTGTGAGCGGGGTTTGTTCGTAGGCACGTCGCCGTGGCGGTGGCCGGTGCCGCGCCATAGGGTGCGTGCAGACGGCCGACGGGCCGGCGGGTTCGAGGAAAGAGGCGCGGCGAGGTGGGCGCATGAGTGCGGGAACGGGAGCGGGCGGGCCCTGGGGCCAGGCGCCGGCCGGGCACCCGGGAGCTGACCCGGGCGCGTTGGAGCAGGCCCTGCGCGAGGTCGCGCCGGAGCGCTACGACGCGTACGAGCGGCTGCTGCACGCGCTCGCCGACGGCCGGGTCTGGATGCTGCTCTGGCACGGCACGCCGGGCAGTCCGGACGCGCAGTACGGGAACATGGAGATCAGCGGCCACGGCTACGCGCCGGCCGTCACCTCGCCCGAGCAGCTCGCCGCCTCCGGCTGGGCGCGGGCCCACGAGGTCATCTCCGGCCGGGAGATCGCCGCTTCGCTGTACCGCACCCGCTGGGGCCTGTGGCTCAACCCGCACGCGCCCGGCGGGGGTGTCGGCGTGCCCTGGGCGGACCTGCGGCGGATCGCCGCGGGCCTGGACCGGCTGCCGGCCGGGCCACTGAAGCTGAGCGAGCCGCAGGTCAACGCCCAGCAGTTCTTCGCGCTGCTGGAGCGGCAGGCGAGCGAGGTGCGCGCGGTGCGGGCGCTGCGCCGGGCCTGGGTGCAGCCTGCCGTGGGGGAGCCGTACCTGGCGATCGGGCTGGACCTGTACGAGAGTTCGCCGCCGGCGGTGGAGGCGGTGCGCGCGCTGATGCAGCGGGCGATCGCGGTGGCCCCGGAGGGGCTCGCGGTGTCCACGGTGGCGATGTCGGACGAGTACGACCCGGTGGCGCTGTGGATGCGCGCCAACGCGCGGCCGTTCTTCGACCGGGAGGCCGGACGCCCGGCGACCGGCCCGTACCCGCCGGTGCCGCCGCCGGCGTACCCGGCCCACTCGATGCCGGGGCAGCCGATGCCGGGGCAGTCGGCACCCGGGTACGCGTACGGCACGCAGCCGCCCGCGCCGGGCTGGCAGCAGCAGCCCCAGCGGCCGTGGCCCGGCTACCCCGGGCGCTGACCGGAAAACCGCCGCTCGCCGAAATCCCCACGAAGCCGACTTGATTGTCCGTCAAGTCGGCTTCGATGCTTTCCGGACGAATTTCCCCTTGGTCCGTGCGGTCATCTTGACATGCCTGTAACAGCCATGTGAAGAGCTATATGCCGGAGATCGGGGAGGTGCATGCCTGCAGATCACAGTTGGGCATCTGTCGGTTGTCAGGTCTGGCGTAAGCCAAGTCGCATGGCAGAGAGTTCTGCGCAACGCACCGCGCATTGGAACCCCACAAAGGTGAGCGCGCACGCCGACCCGCTCGCCCACGCGACGCCCATCCCGCGTGGTGGCAGCACCTGTGCACGACGCGCTGCCACGAAACACCCGCTCCTCCTAGCACCTTTCGCACGTCCGCAGCCGCACCGCCGAAGCCGGCGACCGGCACCCGTGGGCCGGCCACCGTCGGCGAGGGGACCAACTGACCATGACCGCATCCGTGACCACCGCCGGGAACGAGCCGGAGGCAGCAGCCGCCGCCGGCCCGGCCAAGAAGATCGAGGGCCGCTCCCTCGGCCAGATCGCCTGGACCCGCTTCAAGCGGGACAAGGCCGCCGTCGCCGGCGGCGTCGTGGTGATCCTGCTGATCCTGCTCGCCGTGCTGGCCAAGCCGATCGAGTCGGTGTTCGGGCTCGACCCGGACGCCCTCCACCAGGACCTGCTGGACCCCGACCTCGGCGGTCTCCCGCTCGGCGACTGGGGCGGCATGAGCGGGGACCACCCGCTCGGCATCGACCCGCTGCAGGGCCGTGACCTGCTCACCCGGGTCATCGAGGGCTCCTGGGTCTCCCTGCTGGTCGCCTTCGGCGCGACCGTGCTGTCCAACACCATCGGCACCGTGCTCGGCATCATGGCCGGCTACTACGGCGGCTGGGTGGACACGCTGATCAGCCGCGTCATGGACGTCTTCCTCGCCTTCCCGCTGCTGCTGTTCGCGATCGCGATCTCGACCTCGCTGCAGGGCGGCGCCTTCGGCCTGCACGGCCTCCCGCTGCACATCATGGTGCTGATCTTCGTGATCGGCTTCTTCAACTGGCCCTACATGGGCCGGATCGTGCGCGGTCAGACGCTCTCGCTGCGCGAGCGGGAGTTCGTGCACGCGGCCCGCAGCCTCGGCGCCCGCGGCCCGTTCATCCTGTTCAAGGAGCTGCTGCCGAACCTGGTCGGTCCGATCCTGGTCTACTCGACCCTGTTGATCCCGACCAACATCCTCTTCGAGGCAGGGCTGAGCTTCCTCGGCGTCGGCATCCAGCCTCCGCAGGCCTCCTGGGGCGGGATGCTCCAGGACGCGATCCGGTACTACCAGGTGGACCCCCAGTACATGGTGGTCCCCGGTCTGGCGATCTTCATCACCGTGCTCGCCTTCAACCTGCTCGGCGACGGGCTGCGCGACGCCCTCGATCCCAAGAGCAACTGACCCAGCGTCAGGATCCTCCACCGCCTCCACATCCTCAAGGGGTTGATCTCTCCCATGCGTAGGTCCCGTACCGTCGCCCTGACCGCGGCGGCAGCCGCCGCGGTCCTGGTCGTGACCGGCTGCAACAGCTCGACCAAGAAGAGCGACGACAGCTCGTCCTCCGCTGCCGGCGGTGGCGCCAACGCGGCCACCAAGGGCATCGTCAACGCCTCGGACAAGAAGGGCGGGACGGTCACCTTCGAGATGAAGGGCACTCCGGACTCGCTCGACCCGGGCAACACGTACTACGCGTACATCTACAACTTCTCGCGCCTGTACGCCCGCCCGCTGACCACCTTCAACCCGGCCGCCGGCGAGGAGGGCAACAAGCTCGTCCCGGACCTCGCCGAGTCGATGGGCCAGCAGAGCGCGGACGGCCTGACCTGGACGTACAAGCTGCGCAAGGGCCTGAAGTACGACGACGGCACCCCGATCACCTCGAAGGACGTCAAGTACGCCGTCGAGCGCTCCAACTTCGCGCCGGACGTGAACTCCAACGGCCCGACCTACTTCCACGACCTGCTGGTCGACAACGAGACGCCGTACGCGGGCCCGTACAAGGACAAGACCGGCGACCTCAAGTCGATCGAGACGCCGGACGACACCACGATCGTCTTCCACCTGCAGCACCCGTTCGCGGACTTCGACTACCTGGTCAGCGCCCCGCAGACCGCGCCGGTGCCGCAGGCCAAGGACACCGGTGCCGACTACGTCAAGCACATCGTGTCCTCGGGCTCCTTCAAGTTCGAGTCCTACGAGGACGGCAAGCAGGCCGTCCTGGTCCCGAACACCAACTGGGACAAGAGCACCGACCCGATCCGGAAGCAGCTGCCGGACAAGATCGTGCTCAAGATGAACATCGACCAGGCCACCATCGACAAGGACCTGCTGGCCGGCAACGCCCAGGTCGACCTGGTGGGCGGCGGCGTCGACCCGCAGACCCAGGCGCAGATCCTGCAGAACCCGAAGCTGAAGGCCAGCACCGACAACGCCTACGGCGGCCGCCTGGTCTACATGGCGATCAACTCCAAGGTCGCGCCGTTCGACAACGTCGACTGCCGCAAGGCCGTCCAGTTCGCGATCGACAAGGTCTCGGTGCAGACCGCGGTCGGCGGCCCGATCCGCGGCCAGATCGCCAACACGGTGCTCCCGCCGGACATCCCGGGCCACCAGGACTTCAACCTGTTCGAGACCAAGGACAACAAGGGTGACGAGGCCAAGGCCAAGGACGCCCTGAAGGCCTGCGGCAAGGACAGCATCAACACCGTCATCTCGGCCCGCACCGAGCGCGCCACCGAGGTCGCCGCGGCCACCTCGATCCAGGCCGCGCTCAAGAAGGTCGGCATCAACGCCGAGATCCAGCAGTACCCGCAGGGCAAGTACCTGACCGACAGCGCCGGTGCCCCGCAGTTCACCCAGGACCACAACATCGGTCTGATGATGATGCAGTGGGGCGCCGACTGGCCGACCGGCTACGGCTTCCTGCAGCAGATCGTCGACGGCCGCGCGATCAAGGCCTCCGGCAACAGCAACCTGTCCCAGCTGAACGACCCCGCGGTCAACAAGCTGATCGACGACGCCGCCGTCAACCCGGACAAGGCCGCCCGCGAGAAGATCTACGGCGACATCGACAAGAAGGTCATGGAGCAGGCGGTCATCGTCCCGCTGACCTACTTCAAGGTCTTCCTGTACCGCCCGGACAACGCCACCAACCTGGCCTCCACCGCGGCGTTCTCGGGTGAGTACGACTACCTGAACATCGGCACCACCAAGTAAGAGCCTGGCTCCGCATCCCTGAAGGCAGGTGAAGGCAGCGGCGCCCGCCGCCGTCCGGAGGATCCCGGACGGCGGCGGGCCGCCGGAGCCGCCCAACTGTGTTTGCCTACATCATCCGCAGGATCTTCGCGGCGGTGCTGCTGCTGCTGGTCGTCAGCGCGGTCACCTTCGCGATCTTCTTCCTGCTCCCGCGCGTCGCCGGCGAGACGGCCGACCAACTGGCCGCCCAGTACATCGGGAAGAACCCCTCACCCGAGGCGATCGCCGCGGTCAAGCAGAACCTCGGCCTCGACAAGCCGCTGTACGCCCAGTACTGGGACTTCCTCAAGGCCCTGGTCAGCGGCGCCGAGTACAAGTTCGGGCCGGAACCGGCCACCTGCCACGTGCCCTGCTTCGGCTACTCCTTCAAGAACCACCTGGAGGTCTGGCCCGAGCTGTCCAAGCGGATCCCGGTCACCATCTCGCTCGCCATCGGCGCGGCGGTGCTCTGGCTGGTCTCGGGCGTCGCCACCGGCGTCGTCTCCGCCCTCAAGCCGCGGTCGATCTTCGACCGGCTCTCCATGGGCGTCGCCCTCGCCGGCGTCTCGCTGCCGGTCTTCTTCACCGGTGCGCTGCTGCTGACGCTGTTCAGCTACGAGTGGCCGATCCTGGACAACCTGCAGTACGTGAACTTCACCGACGACCCGCTGATGTGGGCCCGCAACCTGATCCTGCCGTGGATCTCGCTGGCCTTCCTGTACTCCGCGCTCTACGCCCGGCTCACCCGCGCCGGAATGCTGGAGACCATGAGCGAGGACTACATCCGCACCGCCCGGGCCAAGGGCCTGGTCGAACGCAAGGTCGTCACCCGGCACGGGCTGCGCGCCGCGCTCACCCCGATCGTCACCATCTTCGGCATGGACCTCGGTCTGCTGCTCGGCGGTGCGCTGATCACCGAGCAGGTCTTCTCGCTCCAGGGCGTCGGCCAGTTCGCCGTCCAGGCGATCTCCGACAACGACCTGCCCAAGATCCTCGGCGTCACGCTGCTCGCCGCCTTCTTCATCGTCGCCTGCAACCTCGTGGTCGACCTCCTGTACGCCCTCGTCGACCCCCGCGTGAGGCTCTCGTGACCGACCTCCAGAAGACCCCGGCGGACGCCGTGCAGAACCCGACCGGCGAGCCCTTCCTCTCCGTGCGCGACCTGCGGATCCACTTCGACACCGACGACGGCCTGGTCCGCTCGGTGGACGGGGTCAGCTTCGACCTGCACAAGGGCCGCACCCTCGGCATCGTCGGCGAGTCCGGCTCCGGCAAGTCCGTCACCTCGCTGGGCATCATGGGCCTGCACCGCTCCAAGCGGGCCCGGATCAGCGGCGAGATCCGGCTGAACGGCGAGGACCTGATCGCGGCCGGCCCGGACCGGGTGCGCCAACTGCGCGGCCGCGAACTGGCGATGATCTTCCAGGACCCGCTGACCGCGATGCACCCCTACTACACGGTGGGGCAGCAGATCGTCGAGGCCTACCGGGTGCACCACCCCCAGGCCAGCAAGAAGCAGGCCCGGGCGCGCGCCGTCGAGATGCTCGACCGGGTCGGCATCCCGCAGCCCGACCGCCGGGTCGACGACTACCCGCACCAGTTCTCCGGCGGCATGCGCCAGCGCGCGATGATCGCCATGGCCCTGGTCAACGACCCCTCGCTGCTGATCGCCGACGAGCCCACCACCGCCCTGGACGTCACCGTCCAGGCGCAGATCCTGGACCTCATCCGCGACCTCCAGGAGGAGTTCGGCTCCGCCGTCATCATCATCACCCACGACCTCGGGGTGGTCGCCGAACTGGCCGACGACATCCTGGTCATGTACGGCGGCAAGTGCGTCGAGCGCGGACCGGCCGAGACCCTCTTCGACGCGCCCGAACACCCCTACACCTGGGGCCTGCTGGGCTCGATGCCGCGCCTGGACCGGGAGCTGCAGGACCGGCTCGTGCCGGTCAAGGGCACCCCGCCCAGCCTGATCAACGTGCCCACGGGCTGCGCCTTCCACCCGCGCTGCCCGTACGCCGAGCTGACCGGCGGGCGCTCCACGAGCGAGGTCCCGGTCCTGGCCGAGGCCGCGCCCGGGCACTACGCGGCCTGCCACCTGCCGGCCGCGGAACGGCACCGCGTCTTCGCCGAAGAGATCGCCCCCCGGCTGTGAGCCCGGCCTCGTACCACCTTTCTGGAGAGAACCGATGACGGACACTCAGGCGGCACCGATCCCGTCGCCGGCCCCCGCCCCCGACCGCGAGCCGCTGCTGAGGGTGACCGGCCTGACCCGGCACTTCCCGATCCGCAGCGGGCTGCTGCGGCGCCAGACCGGCGCGGTGCGGGCCGTCGACGGCATCGACTTCACCGTCAACGCCGGCGAGACGCTCGGCGTCGTCGGCGAGTCCGGCTGCGGCAAGTCGACGATGGGCCGACTGGTCACCCGGCTCGACGAACCGACCGGCGGGAAGATCGAGTTCGAGGGCACCGACATCACCCACCTGAGCGTCGGGGCGATGCGGCCGCTGCGCCGCGACATCCAGATGATCTTCCAGGACCCGTACTCCTCGCTGAACCCGCGGCACACCGTCGGCACCATCGTCGGCGCGCCGTTCAAGCTGCAGGACGCGGTGCCGGAGGGCGGGCTCAAGAAGGCCGTCCAGGAGCTGCTGGAGCTGTGCGGCCTCAGCCCCGAGCACTACAACCGCTACCCGCACGAGTTCTCCGGCGGCCAGCGCCAGCGCATCGGCATCGCCCGGGCGCTCGCGCTCAAGCCGAAGATGATCGTCGCGGACGAGCCGGTCTCCGCACTGGACGTCTCCATCCAGGCCCAGGTGGTCAACCTGCTGGACGACCTCCAGCAGGAGCTCGGCCTGACCTACCTGATCATCGCGCACGACCTCTCGGTGGTCCGGCACGTCTCGGACCGGGTCGCGGTGATGTACCTCGGCAAGGTCGTGGAGATCGCCGACCGGGACTCGCTCTACCGCAGCCCGATGCACCCGTACACCAACGCGCTGATGTCCGCCGTGCCGGTCCCCGACCCGCGCCGCCGCCAGCGCGCCGGGCGCGAGCGGATCCTGCTCACCGGCGACGTGCCCTCCCCGATCAACCCGCCCAGCGGCTGCCGCTTCCGCACCCGCTGCTGGAAGGCGCAGGACGTCTGCGCCGCCCAGGAGCCGCCGCTGGTGGCGCTGAAGACGGGGCACCAGGTGGCCTGCCACTTCCCGGAGAACGCCCCCGAGACGGCCGCCGGGAAGACGCCGGAGGCGGCCGTCTCCTGAGCCCGCATGCGGAGGGGAGGGTTCCGGACAGGTCATAGTTGTTCCCGTGACCTCGCAGATCTTCCCCTCCGACGTGCAGCAGTCGCTGGACCTCGCCGGCATCTTCGTCTTCGCCCTCTCCGGGGGGCTGCTCGCCGTCCGCAAGAACATGGACATCTTCGGGATCTGCGTGCTGGCGGAGGCCACGGCGCTCGGCGGCGGGGTGATGCGCGACCTGGTGATCGGGGCCACCCCGGTCGCCGCCTTCACCAACCTGGGCTACTTCCTGACCCCGCTCGCGGCCGCGCTGGTGGTGTTCTTCCTGCACCCCGAGGTCGAGCGGATCAACCGCGCGGTGCAGGCCCTGGACGCCCTCGGGCTCGGGCTGTTCTGCGTCACCGGCACCGCCAAGGCGCACGACTACGGCCTCGGCGCGGTCGCGGCCATCGCGCTCGGCATGGTGACCGCGGCCGGCGGCGGCGTGATCCGCGACGTGCTGGCCGGGGAGATCCCCTCGCTGCTGCGCTGGGACCGGGAGATCTACGCCGTCCCGGCCCTGGTCGGCGCCGCCCTGGTCGCGACCCTGATCGCGGCCGACCGGCTCACCGGCCTGACCGGAACCGCCGCCGCGCTCACCGCCTTCGGGCTGCGGATGCTCGCCCTGCGGTACGGCTGGCGCGCCCCGCGGGCCTGGCACCGCAACGGTTCTCGCACCAGCGAGGAGTAGGCGAGCCGCCGTACGCGAGCGAGATCGCCTCGGCCGTGCAGAGCAGCTCCGGCACCATCCGGGCCAGTTCGGCCGCCGCCGCCCGGCCGGCCGGAGCGCTCAGCGCGCAGGCCGCGACCGTCCGGCCGCCACTGCCCGCGACCGGCGCGGCCACGCAGGCCACCGCCTCCCGGTGCTCGGCGGACTCGGCCGCCCAGCCCCGGCGGCGCACCGCCGCCAGCTCCGGCTCGTCCTGCGCGCCGTCCGCCGGCAGGCCGGCGAGCAGCACCCGGCCCACCGCCGTGCCGGTCACCGGGGCGCGGCGCCCGATCCGGGACGGACCGGCGTCGGCCGGCCCGGCCACCTCGTCCAGGTACAGCACCTCGCCGTCGTGCAGCACCGCGAGCCGGACGGTGAACCCGCAGCGGGCGTTGAGCGCGGCCAGGTACGGCGCGGCCACCTGCCGGACGTCGAAGTCCTCCAGCGCCCGTTCGGCCAGCGACAGCACCCGGCCGCCGAGCCGGTAGCGCAGGTCGGGCTGGCGGCGGGCGAAGCCGTGCTCCTCCAGGGTGCGCAGCAGCCGCAGCGCGGTGGACTTGTGCACCCCGAGGCTGCTCGCGGCCTGGTCGAGCGAGAGCGGAGCCTCGCCGAGCGCGCCGAGCAGGGTCAGCGCGCGGTCGACCGACTGCGCCATGGCGCCCCCCGTGGATCCGGCTGAGAACTGGGGCGTCAGGCTAACCGCTGGGGGGCGTAGTGGTACAAACCGGTGCCGGACACCGACGTCCGTCATTGGTACAGACCACTGCCGGGGTGCCGGCCGGTGACCGGCCCGTACGCGCGGTGGCCGGATCGATGCGCAGGACTGGAGGGCCGCGCCCCGCGGCCCTCTACAATCGGATGGTTATGCCATACCTGGACCATGCGGCGACCACGCCGATGCTGCCCGAGGCGATCGCCGCGATGTCGGCGCACCTGGGGGTGGTCGGCAACGCCTCGTCCCTGCACGCGGCCGGCCGCCGGGCCCGCCGGGTGGTCGAGGAGGCCCGCGAGTCGCTGGCCGACTCGCTCGGCGCCCGCCCGAGCGAGATCGTCCTCACCGGCGGCGGCACCGAGTCCGACAACCTGGCCGTCAAGGGCCTCTACTGGGCCCGCCGGGACGCCGACCCGGCCCGCACCCGGGTGCTGTGCAGCCCGGTCGAGCACCACGCCGTGCTGGACGCGGTGCACTGGCTCTCCGAGCACGAGGGCGCCGAGGTCGAGTACCTGCCGGTGGACGAGTACGGCCGGGTGCACCCCGAGGCCCTGCGCGCGGCGATCGAGCGCGACCCCTCCTCGGTTGCGCTGGCCACCGTGATGTGGGCCAACAACGAGGTCGGCACCGTCCAGCCGGTGCGCGAACTCGCCGCCGTCGCCGCCGAGTACGGCGTCCCGATGCACGCCGACGCGGTGCAGGCGCTCGGTCAGGTCCCGGTCTCCTTCGCCGACTCCGGGCTCACCGCGCTCACCGTCACCGGCCACAAGATCGGCGGCCCGTTCGGCATCGGCGCCCTGCTGCTCTCCCGCGGCGCCACGCCCGTACCGCTGCTGCACGGCGGCGGCCAGGAGCGCGACGTCCGCTCCGGCACCCTGGACGCCCCCGGCGCGGCCGGCTTCGCGGCCGCCGCGGCCTGGGCCGTGGACCACCGCGAGGAGCACGCCGTCACCCTCGGCGCACTGCGGGACTCCCTGGTCTCGGAGGTGCTGGCCGCGGTGCCGGACGCGGTGCTCAACGGCGATCCGAAGAGCGGGGGCCGGCTGCCCGCCAACGCCCACTTCTCCTTCCCCGGCTGCGAGGGGGACGCGCTGCTGATGCTGCTGGACGCGGCCGGCATCGAATGCTCCACCGGCTCGGCCTGTACGGCCGGGGTGCCGCAGCCCAGCCACGTGCTGCTCGCCATGGGCGTCGACCCGCTGCTGGCACGCGCCTCGCTGCGGTTCTCGCTCGGCCACACCTCGACCCGGGCGGACGTCACGGCGCTCGCGGAGGCCATCGGCCCGGTGGTGCAGCGGGCCCGCAACGCGGGCCTGGCGTCGGTGCGGCGGTAGGGCCCGTGGATTCCGTACGGGGCCGGGCATGGCCGGTGGCCCCGTACGCTTGTACTCACCATGACTGACTTCCCGGGTGCCCCGACCACTCCGTCCACCGGCCGCCTGCGCGTGCTCGCGGCGATGTCCGGCGGAGTCGACTCCGCCGTCGCCGCCGCCCGCGCCGTCGAAGCGGGCCACGAGGTGACCGGCGTCCACCTGGCGCTGTCCGCCAATCCGCAGTCCTTCCGCACCGGCGCCCGCGGCTGCTGCACCATCGAGGACTCCCGGGACGCCTGGCGGGCCGCCGACGTGATCGGCATCCCGTTCTACGTCTGGGACCTGGCGGAGCGGTTCCGCGAGGACGTCATCGACGACTTCGTCGCCGAGTACGCCGCCGGGCGGACCCCGAACCCCTGCCTGCGCTGCAACGAGAAGATCAAGTTCGCCGCGCTGCTGGACAAGGCGGTCGCGCTGGGCTTCGACGCCGTCTGCACCGGCCACTACGCCCGGATCGTCGACCTGCCGGACGGCTCGCGCGAGCTGCACCGGGCGGTGGACGGCGCCAAGGACCAGTCGTACGTCCTCGGCGTGCTCGACGCCGACCAGCTCGCCCACTCCCTCTTCCCGCTCGGTGACACCACCAAGGAGGAGATCCGGGCCGAGGCCGAGCGCCGGGGCCTCGCGGTGGCGAAGAAGCCGGACAGCCACGACATCTGCTTCATCGCCGACGGCGACACCCAGGGCTTCCTGGCCAAGCACCTCGGCACGGCGACCGGCGACATCCTGGACGTCGACGGCACCAAGCTCGGCGAGCACGACGGCGCGTACGGCTTCACCATCGGCCAGCGCAAGGGCCTGCGGATCGGCCGCCCGGCGGCGGACGGCAAGCCGCGGTACGTGCTGGACATCTCCCCGGTGAACAACACCGTGACGGTCGGCCCGGTCGAGGGCCTGGACGTCACCGGGCTCACCGCCATCCGCCCCCGCTGGTGCGGCACCGAGCCGCTCGCCGACGGCCGCTACACCGCCCAGCTCCGCGCCCACGGCGAGGAGGTGCCGGTCTCCGCCTCGGTGGTCGACGGCGAGCTCCGGGTGCGGCTGGACACCCCGGTCCGCGGCATCGCCCCCGGCCAGGCCGTGGTGCTCTACGACGGCACCCGGGTCGTCGGCTCCGCGACCATCGCCACCACCGAGCGCCCGGCCGTCACCGCCTGAGCCCCTTCGACCTCCGCGGCCCGGTCCTCGACCCGTCGAGGCCCGGGCCGGGCCGTATCCCGGGGCCGTATCCCGACCTCCGTCCCCGACCTGCATCCCGGATCGGTCTCCCCGGCCCGGCGGGCACGGCTAGAGCGGCGGGTTGGCGTCGGCGGGGAACGGGGCGCCGTGGCCGGGGACGATGACGTCCGCCGCGGCCAGGACCCGGAGCCGGGAGGCGCGCAGGACCTCGCGGTCCGGGGCGACCGGGTCGTCGGCCGGGCCGTGCCGGTGCCACCAGAGGTCGCCGGCGAAGGCCACGACGCCCGACTCCGTCCCCGCCAGCAGGGTGATGTCCTCGTGGCTGTGGCCCGGAGTGCGGATCAGCCGCAGGGAGGGGGTGAGTTCGTAGCCCTCGGCGTCGCGGTTGGTCCAGTGGTGGCCCTGGTACTCGACCCTGTGGTCGTGGACCCGGGCGCGGCCGAACAGGCCGACGTTCATGGTGTTGTCGGGGTGGTGGTGGCTGAGGACGACGTCGGTGATGTCGTCGGGGCCGAGGCCCAACTCGGCGAGCGGGCCGAGGATGTCGTCGTGGCTCGCGACCATGCCCGGGTCGAAGATCACGTGCCGGCCCGCGTCGGTGACGTAGGAGACGGTGGCGGCGACTCCGGGGCCGGTGGAGCCCACGTAGCCGGTGGTCAGGACCCGGTAGTCGGCGCTGCGGCCGAGCGGTGCGTCGTTCATGCCTCGATCCTGTCGCGCCGGCCGACCCCCGACGAGTGGCACGGATGCCACTGATCGCAGGAAATGTGCCATCATCCACGGATGGCTGGTACGGCACCCTTCGCAACCGTCGCCGCGTACGTTCCGCCCGGCGCCGGCATGTTGGCCGTCGGCATCGTCGCCGAGGTGTTCGGCCCGCACGGGCAGGCGGCACCGGGCTTCGACTTCGCCCTGTGCGCGGACCGGCCGGGGAGCGTGCCGACGGACCTCGGCGTGCCGATCGCGGTCGAGCACGGCCTCGACCGGCTGGCCGCCGCCGATCTGGTGCTCGCCCTGCCGGGGGCCGGGTTCCGTACGCCGCCCCCGCCCGCCGTGCTCGACGCGCTGTCGGCCGCGCACGAGCGGGGTGCGCGGGTGGCGGCCCACTGCGTCGGCGCCTTCGCGCTGGCCGAGGCCGGACTGCTCGACGGCCGCCGGGCCACCACGCACTGGCGGTTCGCCGGCCTGCTCGCCCGGACGTACCCGGAGGTCACCGTGGAGCCCGACGCGCTCTACCTCGACGAGGGGCGGATCACCACCGGCGCGGGCGCCGCCGCGGGCTTCGACCTGTGCCTGCACCTGATCCGCCGTGAGCACGGCACCGCTCTGGCCAACCACATCGCCCGGGACATGGTGCTGCCCTCCCACCGGGACGGCGGGCAGGCCCAGTACCTGGCCGTGCCCGTCCCCGAGGACGGCCAGGACGAGCGCCTCGCCGAGGTGCTGGCCTGGGCCCGCGAGAACCTCCACGAGCCCCTGCCCGTCGCGGAGTTGGCCCGGCGGGCGATGATGAGCAAGCGCTCCTTCCTGCGCCGCTTCACCGCCGCCACCGGCACCACCCCGCACGCCTGGCTGCGCGACCTGCGGCTGAGCGGCGCCGAGGAACTCCTGGAGACGACCGACCTGCCCGTCGAGGAGATCGCCCGCCGGGTCGGCTACGGCAGCGCGGCCGTCCTGCGCGAACGGTTCGTCCGCCGCCGCGGCGTCCCACCCCGCTCCTACCGCCGGGCGTTCACCCGCGTGCCGGCTCCGGACCGGGGCTGACGCTCCGGCGCCGGCTCACTGCACCTCGCGGTACCAGCGGCGGTGCGTCAGGGGCTCGACGCCCAGGACCGCCGCACCGGCGACGGTGCCGACCAGCAGCGCCGGTGCGCCGCCGCCGTCGAGCACGGCGGTGAGGCAGGCGGCCGCGACGACGGCCGGCCGCAGCAGGGTGAGCGGGCCGAGCCCGATGACCATCGCCAGGGTGCCGGCGCGGAACGGCAGGGTGAAGTAGGCCGCCAGCGAGAGCAGGACGGCGGCGGCGTACGGGCCCAGGGGGAGCAGGTAGCCCCAGCCGCCGGCGGTGAGGGCGCGGTACGTCCGCGCCCGCTCGGAGGAGGCCAGCAGGACCAGCAGGGCGGTCAGCGCGGGCGCGAGCAGCAGCACGGCTCCGACCGCCAGCCCCCGCCCGGCGGAGCGGAGGTTGCTCCGGTGCTTGCGGATGCGGGCGTCGCGGCCGGCGTAGGCGCGGAAGCCGCTGAAGGCCGAGTCGACCAGGCCCAGCAGCAGGAGCGGCACGGCGGGGGTCATCGCGCGGCCCCGTCCAGGTGTTCCGGGCCGACCAGGCGGCGCGCGGCCCGCCCCAGGGCCGTCCGCAGCGGTGCCTCCAGGGCCGGCCGCACCCCGAGGACGGGCCGCAGCGTGGTGCAGAACGGGTTGGAGCGGCCGCGCGGTTCGTACATCAGCGCCCGCATGCCGGGCACCGTCGCGGCCCGCAGCAGCACCTCGTCGGGGTGCGCCCGCAGCGCGGAGACGACGCCGTCGTGACGGCCGAGCGGGTGGCGCATCCGGGCGCGGTGGAAGACCCAGGCGCCGATCGGGGCGAGGCGGGTCGCGGCGATGTCGTAGTGGCAGAAGGCGAGCGCGGGCGAGGCGGCCTGGGCCCGGAAGAACTCGCCCAGCCCGGGGGCGCTGAAGTGGTGCAGCACGCCGGTGGAGACGTAGACCGTCGCGGCTTCCGGCAGTTCGAAGGCGTTGCCGTGGACGAAGCGGCAGTCGAGGCCTTCGGCGCGGGCGAGCCGGTCCGCCTCGCCGACGAGCGCGGCGTTCAGGTCGACGCCGACGAGTTCGACGTCGGGCCCGAGCGCGCCGGTGGCGGCGAGCCGGCGGACCAGGTAGCCGAGGCCGCAGCCGACGTCGACGAGGCGGTACGGCCCGGGGTGGCCGCCGGCCGACCGGATCGCGGTGAACAGCGGGCCGAGCAGGTGGACCAGCCGGGTGCCGATCCGCAGTTCCTCGCTGAGCCGCTGGAGTTCGGTGTGCACGCTGATGAGCAGCCGGTCCACGGCGTCCGGGTCGAGCGTGCCGTGCCGGTCGACGGGGAGCCCGGCGACGACCCGGGCCGCGCGTTCGTCCCCGTTGTCGCGGAGCTGCCGCAGGACCTCGTCGCGACGGACCGGGAGCCGCCGGCCGTCGCGCGGGTCCACGGCCGTGATCAGGTCGGATATCTCAAGGTGGGGCACGCGCAGCACCCTAGGTGGTGCGGGTGGCCGGGCGTAATGGCGGTGAACCGCGGCCGCGGGCGTGATAGACCAGTCAGCACTATGAACATCTGTGTCTTCTGCTCCGCGTACTCGCTCGACGCCCGTTACTCCGCCCCCGCCGCCGAGTTCGCGCGGCTCCTCGGGGAGGGCGGGCACACCCTGGTGTGGGGCGGCTCCAACGCCGGGCTGATGGGACTGCTCGCCGACGGGGTGAAGGCGGCCGGGGGCCGGCTCGTCGGCGTGCTGGTCGAGATGCTGAAGCACAAGGGGTACGTCGGCGCGGACGAGCTGGTGATGACCGCCGACCTCGCCGAGCGGAAGGCCGTGCTGGCCTCGCGGGCGGACGCGATCGTCGTATTGGTCGGCGGGCTGGGCACGATGGACGAGGTCACCGAGGTGCTGGAGCTCAAGAAGCACGGGATGTTCGAGAAGCCCGTGGTCGTGCTGGACACCGAGGGCTTCTACGCGGGCCTGCGCACCCAGCTGGAGCGGATGGACGCCGAGGGCTTCCTGCCCCGGCCGCTCACCGAACTGGTCACCTTCGCCGACACGCCCGCCGAGGTGTTTGCGCAGCTCAAGGCCTGAGAGGATCAAGGCCATGGCTGCACATCTGATCACCGGCGCCGGCTCCGGCATCGGCGCCGTCCTGGCCACGAAGCTCGCCGAGCGCGGCGACGACCTCTGGCTGCTGGCCCGCGACGCCCGCCGGGCCGCCGAGCTGCGGGAGCGCTTCCCCGGGGCCCGCACCCTGGTCGGCGACCTCGGCGACCCGGCCAAGCTGTCCTGGGCGTTCGGCCACCAGCAACCGCCCGTCGAGCTGGACTCGCTGCTGCACGTGGCGGGCGTGGTCGAGCTGGGCACGGTCGGCGACCTGCCGGTGAAGTCCTGGCAGGAGACGCTCAACGTCAACCTGGTCGCGCCCGCCGAACTGACCCGGCTGCTGCTGCCCTCGCTCCGGCTCGCCAAGGGCCACGTGGTCTTCGTGAACTCCGGCGCCGGGCTCAACGCCCACGCCGAGTGGTCGGCGTACGCGGCGAGCAAGCACGGGCTGAAGGCGCTCGCCGACTCGCTGCGCGCCGAGGAGCACCCGGGCGGCGTCCGGGTCACCTCGGTGTACCCCGGCCGCACCGCCACCCCGATGCAGGCCAAGGTGCACCAGCAGGAGGGCAAGGACTACGACGCCGGCCGCTGGATCGCGCCGGAGTCCGTCGCCGCCGCGGTGCTGGCGGCGCTGGACGCCTCCCGGGACGCGCAGATCACCGACATCACCGTCCGCCCCGGGTACTGAGACCGCCCCGGGTCCCGAGACCGCCCCGGGTGGTGACCGACCGGCCCGGCGCCGCGCACTAGGCTCGGACGGGTGAGCACCCCACACCCCTTCCCCGACCTGCGCGGCGCCGCCACCGGCGTCGGCTCGCTGCCCGGTACCGACGCCCGCGAGGCCGCCAAGACCGCCACCGGGGCGCTGGAGCACCTGCCGTTCCTGCCCGAGCTGCCCGCGCGCGGGCCGGGCGCCGACATGATCGGGCGCGGCGCCGGCTTCCTGGTCGAGCTGTTCGCGCAGACCGAGCCCAGCGGCTGGCGGTTCACCGACCGCCCCGGCCGGGACACCCGGCGCGCGCACTCCTGGCTCGGCGAGGACCTGGACGCCCTGGAGGAGTTCACCCAGGGCTACCGGGGCGCGCTCAAGGTCCAGGCGGTCGGCCCGTGGACGCTGGCGGCGAGCATCGAGCTGAAGTACGGCGAGAAGGCGCTCTCCGACCACGGCGCCTGCCGGGACAT
The DNA here is from genome assembly GCF_044764985.1 of Kitasatospora sp. NPDC093550. Lineage (NCBI taxonomy): Bacteria > Bacillati > Actinomycetota > Actinomycetes > Kitasatosporales > Streptomycetaceae > Kitasatospora > Kitasatospora sp. NPDC093550. The sequence goes on along the minus strand of NZ_JBIWJF010000037.1, from coordinate 33,620 downwards.
CGCGGGCTCGCTCACCGAGGGACTGCGCCGCCACCTCGCGGAGGTCCGCAAGCGCGTCCCCGGCGCGGAGCTCGTCCTGCAGCTGGACGAGCCCTCGCTGCCCGCCGTGCTGGCCGGCGCCGTCAAGACCGCCAGCGGCTTCCAGCGGCTGCGCGCGGTGGACCGGCAGGTCGCCGAGGAGGTGCTGCGCGAGGTGGTCCGCGGTCTGGACGCGCCGGTGGTGGTGCACTCCTGCGCCCCGGAGGTCCCGATCCCGCTGCTGCGCCGCGCCGGGGTGGCCGGCATCTCCCTCGACTTCTCGCTCCTCACCGAGCGCTCGGACGACGACCTCGGCGAGGCGGTGGAGGCGGGCACGATGATCCTCGCTGGTGTCGTCCCCGCCACTGACCAGGCGGTGTCCGACCCGGCCGGTAGTGTCCAGGGTGTCAGGACCTTGTGGCGCAGGCTGGGGTTCGCCCCGGAGCTGCTGGGCCGCCGCGTGCTGGTGACGCCGACCTGCGGGCTGGCCGGGGCCTCGCCGGCGTACGCGCGCAGGGCGTTGGCCCAGAGCGTGCGGGCGGCGCAGAGCCTGGTGGACAACCCGGAATGAGAACGTAGGAGGGCTTGCGGTGACGGCTGTCGAGGGCTGGGAGGACGTACCGGCGGAGGTGCGCCGGCGGCACGCCGAGCTGGCGAAGGAGATCACCGACCACCGCGTCCGGTACTACGAGCAGGACGCCCCGGTCGTCAGCGACGCCGAGTTCGACGCCCTGATGCGCGAGCTGGAGGCGCTGGAGGCCGAGCACCCCGCGCTGGTCACCCCCGACTCGCCGACGCAGCGGGTCGGCGGCGCCCCCACCGCGCTGTTCGCCGAGGTCGAGCACCGCGAGCGCCTCCTCAGCCTCGACAACGCGATGGACGACGAGGAGCTCGCCGCCTGGGCCGAGCGGGTCGCCACCGAGCTGCACGGCATCGACTACCACTACCTGTGCGAGCTCAAGGTGGACGGCCTGGCGGTCAACCTCACCTACGAGAACGGCCAGTTGGTGCAGGCGGCGACGCGCGGCGACGGCCGGGTGGGCGAGGACATCACCGCCAACGTCCGCACCATCAAGGAGATCCCGCACCGGCTCAAGGGGGAGAACGTCCCCGCGCTGGTGGAGATCCGGGGCGAGGTGTACTTCCCGACCGAGGCCTTCGAGGCGCTCAACGCCTCGTTCGTGGAGGAGAACGAGCGCCGCCGCCGGGAGAACGAGGAGCGCGCCCGGGAGGGCAAGCGGCCCCGGGCGATGATCCGGCTGTTCATGAACCCGCGCAACGCCGCCGCCGGTTCGCTGCGCCAGAAGGACCCGCACGTCACCGCCTCGCGCCCGCTGCACATGGTGGTGCACGGCATCGGCGCCCGGGTCGGCTTCGACATCGACAACCAGTCGCACGCCTACGACCTGCTGCGCGAGTGGGGCCTGCCCACGGCCCGGCACAACGCGGTGGTCGGCACGCTGGACGAGGTCCGGGCCTTCATCAAGCGGTTCGGCGAGCAGCGCCACTCGGTCGAGCACGAGATCGACGGCGTGGTCGTCAAGGTGGACGAGATCGCCCTGCAGGGCCGGCTCGGCGCCACCTCCAAGTCCCCGCGCTGGGCGATCGCCTGGAAGTACCCGCCGGAGGAGGTCACCGGCAAGCTGGCCGAGATCCGGGTCGGCATCGGCCGGACCGGCCGGGCCACCCCGTACGCGGTGCTGGCCGAGCCGGTGAAGGTGGCCGGCTCGATGGTGCAGTACGCGACGCTGCACAACCAGGAGGTCGTCAAGGCCAAGGGCGTGCTGCTCGGCGACACGATCGTGCTGCGCAAGGCCGGTGACGTCATCCCGGAGATCCTCGGCCCGGTGGAGGACCTGCGGGACGGCACCGAGCGGGAGTTCGTGATGCCCTCGCACTGCCACGAGTGCGGGGCCGAGCTGCGCCCGATGTCCGAGGGGGACATCGATCTGCGCTGTCCCAACGCGCAGTTCTGCCCGGCCCAGATCCGCGAGCGGATCGCCTTCCTCGGCGGCCGGTCGAGCCTGGACGTCGAGGGCCTCGGCTACGTCGCGGCGACGGCGCTGACCCAGCCGTTGGAGCCGGCCGAGGCGCCCGTGAAGGACGAGGGCGACGTCTTCGGGCTGACGATGGAGCAGCTGCTGCCGATCCAGGTGCTGGTCCGCGACCCGAAGACCGGCATGCCGAAGCTGGACGACCGCACCGGGAAGGAGAAGAAGGCCACCTTCTTCGCCAACCAGAAGGGCGAGCCCAAGAAGACCGCCGCAGTCCTGCTGGAGAACCTGGAGAAGGTGAAGGACCGTCCGCTCTGGCGGTTCCTCAACGGCCTCTCGATCCGGCACGTGGGGCCGGTCGCGGCCCAGGAGCTGGCCCGGGAGTTCCGCGACCTGGACCGGATCTTCTCGGCCACCGAGGAGGAGCTGGCCGCGGTCGAGGGCGTCGGGCCGATCATCGCCCGCTCCGTGGTCGAGTGGTACCAGGAGCAGTGGCACCGCGACATCCTGGAGAAGTGGCGCGCCGCCGGTGTCCGGTTCACCGAGGAGTTCGCGGACGAGGAGCAGGCGGAGCGCCCGCTGGAGGGCCTGACCGTGGTCGTCACGGGCACGCTCTCCGGCCACACCCGGGACGGCGCCAAGGAGGCGCTGACCTCGCGCGGAGCGAAGGTGACCGGTTCGGTTTCGAAGAAGACCGATTTCGTCGTGGCCGGTGACAACCCAGGATCCAAGTACGACAAGGCGGTTCAGCTCGGCCTGCCCGTCCTGGACGACGCCGGCTTCGCCGTCCTGCTGGCCGACGGGCCGGCGGCCGCCCGCGCCCACCTGGGACTTCCGGAGCCGGAGGAGGCCGGGCCGGCGCAGGAGGAGCCGGCCGAGGGCTGATCCGGGGGCGCCCCGAACGGGGTGTGGCCGAATCGTGTTGTTATCGTCCTGATGCAACGTCACCGGGTGCCGTCCGGTGAAAGCGGGCATTGTGTCACTGTGTGACACCAAGGCGCGGTGGCGCGTTTCCGGTTGTCCGAAAGTCTGCCCACCGGGTCGGCCCCGGCATACCCTGGTGCGCAACAGAGTGTCAGCAGGAGTGGGGGCACCGGCCGAGCCGGTGCTCCTCGGGGTCGCTCCATGCCCGGCAGCTGTCGGTACCGGCACGGTGCCTCACCGTAAGGCGGCCTGACGGGGCGGGCCCGACGGAGGACAGGGCTTATGGATCGTACGACCGGCGGTGCGCCCACACGCCCGCCGCAGGGGATGGCGGGTGCGGTCCTGCTGCTCGGCGTGCTGCTGGCCGGTGCCGCGCCGCTCATCCCGCTGGCCGTCCTGGTCTACCGGTACGAACCCGAGCTGCTGCCGCTGTTCGCGGTGCCCCTGGCCGTGCTGGTGGCGGCCTGGCGGATCGCCCGGGACCGCGCCCGCGACCAACTGACCGACCCGCTGACGGACCTGCCCAACCGTCAGGCCCTGCTGCTGGCCGCCCAGGAGGCGATCGCCGAGTGTGACCAGGGCTACAGCGTCGGTCTCATCCTGCTCGACCTCGATCGCTTCCGTTCGCTCAATGACACACTCGGTCATACGGCTGGTGACCGCCTGCTGGTTCACATCTCCCGTCGGCTGCACCGGGCGCTGCGCTCCGGCGGCCCGGCCGGCAGCGCCACCCGGGAGTCCATCGACGACGTCTTCGCGGGGCTGCCCCGGCACTACCGGCGCGGCCGCCCGATGGTGGCCCGGATGGGCGGCGACGAGTTCGCCGTCCTGCTGCCCGGGATCAACTGCCCGGACAGCCTGGAACGGGTCGCCAAGGCGCTGATCGCCGAACTCGCCGCCCCGATCCGGCTGGACGGGCTGCTGCTCGTCCTGGAGGCCAGCGCCGGTGTCTGCGTCTACCCGCAGCACGCCCAGGACGCCGAGTCGCTGCTGCGCCGGGCCGACGTGGCGATGGGCCACGCCCAGCAGAGCTGCGCCGGCGTCGCCCAGTACGACGAGACCCAGGACGCCGACACCCCGTACCGGATCGGGCTGCTCGGGGACCTGCGCCGGGCCCTGGAGACCGGCGAGGTGCAGCTGCACTACCAGCCCAAGGTGGCCTTCGACGGCCGGGTGGTCGGCCTGGAGGCGCTGCTGCGCTGGGAGCGCCCCGGCCAGGGCCGGGTCTCGCCGGACGAGTTCGTCGGGCTCGCCGAGTCCAGCGGCCTGATGCCCCGGCTCACCGACTACGTGCTGGAGGCGGCGGTCGGCCAGCTCGCCTACTGGCGCGACCAGGGCCTGCAGGTGCAGGTCGCGGTCAACGTCTCGCCGCGGGACGTGCTCAACCCCGGCTTCGCCCAGCGCGTGGCCGGCCACCTCGTGCGCCACCAGGTCCCGGCCCACGCCCTGCAGCTGGAGATCACCGAGCGGCTGCTGCTGGACGACTCCCGGCGCGCCGCCGACACCCTCGCCGAGCTGCGCGGCTACGGCGTCGGGATGTCCCTGGACGACTTCGGCACCGGGCACTCCTCCCTGGTGCGGCTGCGCAGCCTGCCGGTCGGCGAGCTGAAGATCGACCGCTCCTTCGTCTCCCGGATGGTCGCCGACGACCACGACGCGGCGGTGGTCCGCTGCTCGGTGGAGCTCGCCCACTCGCTGGGCCTGACCGTGGTGGCCGAGGGCGTCGAGGACGACGAGACCTGGGAGCGCCTGCACTGCATGGGCGTGGACGCCGTCCAGGGCTGGCTGGTGTCGGCCGCACTGCCGGCCGAGCAGGCCACCGCCTGGCTGCGGGTGCACCGCACCGGGGCCCCGCCGGTCGAGCGGCTGGGCGCGCCGCCCCAGCTGCGCCCCGGCCTCCAGCCGCTCCAGGGCGGCAAGCCGGCGCAGGGGAAGCCGGTCGTCCAGCAGGCCGTCCCGCCGGTGCTGCCGCCGACGCTCCCGCCCGTCCTGCCTCCGGTGCTGCCGCCGGTGGTCCAGGCGGTGCAGGCCGCGCAGATGGAGATCAAGGCGCCGGGTGCGCAGAGCTGGGCCCGCTACCGGCCGCAGTGACGGCGGCGGTGACGGTGGCGGTGACGGGCCCCGCGGGTCACTCGTTGGCCGGTGGACGGGCGGGGCCCCATAGGATGGGGTCCAAAGACCATGAGGACGGAGCGCCGAACCCGGCTGCTCCTGCCCGGGCCCGGCCCCGCCCGCAAGGCACCGCCGGGTCTCACCAGAACTCACCCTGAGGATCGCTGCATGCCTGGCATCACGCGCGAGGAGGTCGCCCACCTCGCCCGGCTGTCGCGTCTTGAGCTGAAGCCCGAAGAGCTGGACCACTTCGCCGAGCAGCTCGACGTGATCATCGGCGCGGTCGCCCGCGTTTCCGAGGTCGCCGGACAGGACGTCCCGCCGACCTCCCACCCGCTGCCGCTGACCAACGTCATGCGCGCGGACGAGGTGCGGCCCTCGCTCACCCCGGAGCAGGCGCTGTCCGGCGCCCCCGCCGCCGAGGAGCAGCGTTTCCGTGTGCCGCAGATCCTCGGGGAGGACTGACCGAGATGACCGAGATGATCCCCACGCCGATCATTAAGTGGACCGCCGCGGAGACCGCGGGCGCCATCGCCAAGGGCGAGGTGTCGGCCGTCGAGGTCGCGCAGGCGCACCTGGACCGCATCGAGGCCGTCGACAAGAAGGTCAACGCCTTCCTGCACGTCGACACCGAGGGCGCGCTGGCCGCCGCCAGGGCCGTCGACGAGAAGCGCGCCAAGGGCGAGGAGCTGGGCCCGCTGGCCGGCGTCCCGCTCGCGCTGAAGGACGTCTTCACCACCAAGGGCGTCCCGACCACCTGCGGCTCGAAGATGCTCGAAGGCTGGATCCCGCCGTACGACGCGACGCTGACCACCCGTCTCAAGGACGCCGGCGTCGTCATCCTCGGCAAGACCAACATGGACGAGTTCGCGATGGGCTCCTCCACCGAGAACTCCGCCTACGGCCCGACCGGCAACCCGTGGGACCTCACCCGCATCCCCGGTGGCTCCGGCGGCGGTTCGGCCGCCGCGCTGGCCGCCTTCGAGGCCCCGCTGGCGATCGGCACCGACACCGGCGGCTCCATCCGCCAGCCCGGCGCCGTCACCGGCACCGTCGGCGTCAAGCCGACCTACGGTTCGGTGTCCCGCTACGGCCTGGTGGCGTTCTCCAGCAGCCTGGACCAGGGCGGCCCGTGCGCCCGCACCGTGCTGGACGCGGCGCTGCTGCACGAGGCCATCGCCGGGCACGACCCGCTGGACTCCACCTCGATCGACGCGCCCGTCCCGGCCGTGGTCGAGGCCGCGAGGATGCGCGACGTCCGCGGCATGCGGATCGGCGTGGTCAAGGAGTTCGCCGGCGAGGGCTACCAGGCCGGCGTGATGCAGCGCTTCAACGAGTCGGTGGAGCTGCTGCGCGAGCTGGGCGCCGAGGTCGTCGAGGTCTCCTGCCCGTCCTTCACCCTGGCGCTGCCGGCGTACTACCTGATCGCGCCGAGCGAGTGCTCCTCCAACCTGGCCCGCTTCGACGCCATGCGCTACGGCCTGCGGGTCGGCGACGACGGCACCCGCTCGGCCGAGGAGGTCACCGCGCTGACCCGCGAGGCCGGCTTCGGCGACGAGGTCAAGCGCCGCATCATCCTGGGCACCTACGCCCTGTCCTCGGGCTACTACGACGCCTACTACGGCTCGGCCCAGAAGGTCCGCACGCTGATCTCGCGCGACTTCGACACCGCCTTCGCGGGCGTGGACGTGCTGGTCTCGCCGACCACGCCGACCACCGCCTTCCCGATCGGCGAGCGCGCCGACGACCCGATGGCGATGTACCTGGCGGACCTGTGCACGATTCCGTCGAACCTGGCGGGCAACGCGGCCATGTCGCTGCCGGTCGGCCTGGCGCCGGAGGACAATCTCCCGGTCGGCCTGCAGATCATCGCACCCGCGATGGCGGACGACCGCCTGTACCGCGTGGGCGGCGCCGTCGAGGCCGCACTCAACGACAAGTGGGGGCACACCCTGCTGGAGGAGGCACCGGCACTGTGAGCAAGATCGAGAAGGCCAAGGGCTTCAAGCACAGCAAGCCCGGCCTGTGGCTGTCCATCGGCACCAGCGCCTTCGGCGCGATCTCGGTGGTCAAGGACGTCCGCAAGGCCCGCGAGGAGAGCGACACCCTCAAGCTGGTCAACGCCCTGGTCGGCGCCGCCGCGCTGGTCACCGGCACCGCCCTGCTGGTGCGCGAGCTGCGCCGGCTGGGCTCCGACGACGTGCTGCTGGGCTGAGTCGTACCGAGTGCCCAGGCCCGGCCCCGCGCGCAGGTGCGGCGGCCGGGCCCGTACCTCCCAAGTCTTTAGTTGAGAAGGGACGCTGTGAGCGTCATGACCCTGGTCTCCTACGAGGACGCTCTGGCGTCGTACGACCCGGTGATGGGCCTTGAGGTCCACGTCGAGCTCGGTACCAAGACCAAGATGTTCTGCGGTTGCTCGACCGAGCTGGGCGCCGAGCCGAACAGCCAGACCTGCCCGACCTGCCTGGGCCTGCCGGGCTCGCTGCCGGTGGTCAACGCGGTCGGCGTGGAGTCGGCCGTCAAGATCGGCCTCGCGCTGAACTGCGAGATCGCCGAGTGGTGCCGGTTCGCCCGGAAGAACTACTTCTACCCGGACATGCCCAAGAACTTCCAGACCTCGCAGTACGACGAGCCGATCGCCTTCAACGGCTACCTCGACGTGCAGCTGGAGGACGGCACGACCTTCCGCGTGGAGATCGAGCGCGCCCACATGGAGGAGGACACCGGCAAGTCCAGCCACGTCGGTGGCGCGACCGGCCGCATCCACGGCGCCACCCACTCGCTGCTCGACTACAACCGGGCCGGCATCCCGCTGATCGAGATCGTCACCAAGCCGATCGAGGGGGCCGGCGAGCGCGCCCCCGAGGTCGCCAAGGCGTACGTGGCCGAGCTGCGCGAGGTCATCCGCTCGCTGGGCGTCTCCGAGGCCCGGATGGACAAGGGCCAGATGCGCTGCGACGTCAACCTGTCGCTGCGCCCGAACGGCACCTCGACCTTCGGCACCCGCTCGGAGACCAAGAACGTCAACTCGCTGCGCAGCGTGGAGCGGGCGGCCCGCTACGAGATCCAGCGGCACGCCACCGTGCTGACCGACGGCGGCACCATCGTCCAGGAGACCCGGCACTTCCACGAGGACAACGGCACCACCACCTCGGGCCGGATCAAGGACAACGCCGAGGACTACCGCTACTTCCCGGAGCCGGACCTGGTGCCGGTGGCCCCCGGCCGCGAGTGGGTCGAGGAGCTGCGCGCCGCCCTGCCCGAGCTGCCGCGGGTGCGCCGCGCCCGGCTGCAGGCCGAGTGGGGCCTGTCCGACAAGGACATGCAGTCCGTCCTCAACGCCGGTGCGGTGGAGCCGATCCAGGAGACCATCGCGGCCGGCGCCCCGGCCGACCAGGCCCGCAAGTGGTGGATGGGCGAGCTGGCCCGTCGCGCCAACGAGACCGGCACCGAGCTGAGCGAGCAGCCGATCACCCCGGCGCAGGTCGCCCGGGTCGCCGCGCTCGTCGCCGAGGGCAAGCTGAACGACAAGCTGGCCCGCCAGGTCATCGAGGGCGTGCTGGCCGGCGAGGGCGAGCCGGACGAGATCGTCGAGAAGCGCGGCCTGGCCGTGGTCTCGGACGACTCCGCGCTGGGCGCCGCCGTCGACCAGGCCATCGCCGAGAACGAGGCGATCGCCGCCAAGATCCGCGACGGCAAGGTCCAGGCCGTGGGCGCGCTGGTCGGCGCGGTCATGAAGGCCACCCGCGGCCAGGCCGACGCCGCCCGCGTGAAGGACCTGATCCTGGAGAAGCTGGGTGTGTCGGCCTGAGGCGCTGACTGTCACCCTGCCTTCCTAAGGCATCTAAGGCATCTAAGGCCCTCTAAGTAAGGCCTAAGGCCCGGTCTCACCTCCGTATTGGGGTGGGGCCGGGCCTCAAACCTTTCTCGGCGCCCGATCTAAGGCATCCGGGCCCCGGAAGATCGGGCAGGCTCCCGATGTGGCACCCCCCACTGGGGGAGGAAGCTCTTACTCGTCAGGGAAACGCAGTGAGACCCACAAGGGGAAGCCGAAATGATCGAGTACCAGACCTTCCAGCAACAGGCCCACGAGCTCGTGGTCCGCGCCGAGCACGAGCGCCTGGTGCGCGAGGCCCGGGAGGCGAACCGCCTGCGCCGCCGCCCGGTGGCCGCCCGCTTCCAGCGGCGCCCCGTGCGTCGGCCCGAATGCTGACGGGGCGGCACCCGCGCGGTGCCGACGGAGTTCCGGAGGGGGAGACGCTGCACCCGAGCGTCTCCCCCTCCGGGCGTTCGCCTGGGGAGATAACCCCTCTCCCGGCCCCCACCGGCTATGGCATGCTCGCCTCCATGCAGCAGATATCGGTCAGCCCCGTCTTCGTCGGCCGTGGCAGCGAGATCACCGAACTGACCGACGCGCTGCGCCGGGCGGGCACCGGCAGCCCGCAGGCCGTGCTGATCGGCGGCGAGGCCGGCGTCGGCAAGACCCGGCTGCTGGAGGAGTTCCTGCAGCGCGCCGCGGACCGCGGAGCGGTCACCTCGCTCGGCGGCTGTCTGGAGGTCGGGGCCGAGGGCCTGCCGTACGCGCCGCTGGCCGCCGCGCTGCGCCGGCTGCACCGCTCGCTGGGCACCGAGTTCGAAGCCGCCGCGGCCGGCAGCGAGGGCCATCTCGCCCGTCTGCTCTCCGAGTTCGGCGAGGCGGACGGCGAGCCCAACGACGAGTACGGCCGGGCCCGGCTGTTCGAGCACACCGCGAGGCTGTTCGAGCGGCTCGGCGCGGAACGTACCCTCGTGCTCGCCGTCGAGGACCTGCACTGGTCCGACCGCTCCACCCGCGAGCTGCTCGCCTTCCTGGTGCGCACCCTGCACCGCTCCCGGGTGCTGCTGGTCGCCACCTACCGCAGTGACGACCTGCACCGCCGCCACCCGCTGAGACCCTTCCTCGCCGAGCTCGACCGGCTGCGCACCGTCCAGCGGCTGGAGCTGGAGCGGTTCGACCGCCGCGAGGTGGCCGCCCAGCTGGCCGGCATCCTCGGCACCGCCGACCCCGACCACCAGCTGGTGGACCGTATCCACCGCCGCTCGGAGGGCAACCCCTTCTTCGTCGAGGAGCTGGCCACCGCCTTCCACGACGGCTGCGGCGCCGGGCTGACCGACTCGCTGCGGGACATCCTGCTGGTGCGGGTCGAGGGCCTGGACGAGGAGGCCCAGCGGGTGGTCCGGATCGCCGCCGAGGGCGGCTCGCACGTCGAGCACGCCCTGCTGGCCGCCGTGCTGGACGACGACGAGGAGGCGCTGATCGAGGCGCTGCGCTCGGCCGTCGGTGCCAACATCCTGCGCCCGGACACCGAGGGCGAGGGCTACCGGTTCCGCCACGCGCTGGTCCGCGAGGCCGTCTCGGACGACCTGCTGCCCGGCGAACGGCACCGGATCAACCGCAAGTTCGCGCTCGCCGTGGAGGCCCAGCCGCAGCTGCTCGCCTCCGACGCGCTGCCGGCCCGGCTGGCCAACTACTGGTACCACGCGCACGATCCGGCCCGGGCCCTGCCGACCGCCCTGGACGCCGCCCGCGCGGCCCGCCGCCGCAACGCCTTCGCCGAGCAACTGGGCATGCTGGAAAGGGCCCTGGAGCTGTGGGACATGGTCTCCGAGGACGTGCTGGCGCACACCCTGCGCCCGTACGACTGGGCCGAGACCTACCCGCCCGGGTCCTGCGACCACAGCGCCGCCGACGAGGACTGCGACCGGATCCAGCTGGAGGACGTGCTGGCCGAGGCGGTGGTCGCGGCCCGGCGCTGCGGCGACCGCGAGCGCGGCCTGAGCCTGGCCAAGCGCGGGCTGCGGCTGGTCGACGAGACGGTGCACCCGGTCCGGGCGGCCTGGTTCCGGATCAACCGGGCCCGGATGCTGGGCAGTCTGCGCCGCTCCGGCGACGAGGAGGAGATCGCCCACGCGCTGCGGCTGGTGGCCGAGCTGCCCCCGTCGGCCGTCCAGGCGGAGGTGTTCGCGCTCGGGGCCGGTTCGGCGATGCTCAAGAAGCCCGGGCCCGAGCACCTCGAACTCGCCGAGCGGGCGATCCGGATCGCCCGGGAGGTCGGCGCGCACTCGGTCGAGGTGCACGCCCGGATGACCCTCGGCGGCCTGCGCTACGACGTGCACGGCGACGCCGAGGGCGGGCTGGCCGAGCTCGCCGGGGCGGTCGAGCGGGCCCGCTGCCTGGGCGTGCCCGACCTGCTGCTGCGCGGCCTCAACAACCTGGCCAGCCTGCAGCGCGGGCTGGGTCGGGCCGAGGACGCCGTCCGGCTGGCCCGCGAGGGCCTGGAGCGCGCGGACGGCAGCGGCCTGCTGCGCAACACCGGCACCATCCTGACCGGGAACCTGGTCGAGGCGCTGATCGACCTCGGGCGGCCCGGGGAGGCCGCCGAGGTGCTCGCCGCCTGCGAGCTGGGCAGCCTGAGCGGCACCCACGCCGAGTTCCTGGACCGGATGCGCGGCGAACTCGCCCTGATGGAAGGCGACCTGACCACGGCGGCGACCATGCTGGCACAGGCCCGGGCGGCCAACCGGGTCGGCCAGGTGCAGCACAGCGTGCCGATCAGCCGGCTGGCGGTGCGGCTCGCCGCGCTCGGCGGCCGGCCGCTGGACGCCCGGGCCGAGCTGCTCGCCGCCCTGGCGGAGGAGGGGCGGCTCGGCTACGAGTCCGACGTCTACCCGCTGCTGGTCGAGGGCGCCGGGGTGGAGGCGGACAGCCGGGGCCTGCCGGAGGCCGAGGCGGGCCGGGCCGGCGCGCTGGCCGCGATCGCCGGGGCGGCCGCCGCGCTGCGGCCCCGGGCGCCCCTGCACCACGGCTGGGCCCGGCTGCTGGAGGCCGAACTGGCCCGCGCCGAGGGCGCCGACACCGCCGGGCAGTGGGCCGCGGCGGTCGAGGCGCTGCGGCCGACCGGCCTGCCCTTCCCGTTGGCGCTCGCCCTGCTGCGGGCCGGCGAGGCCGAGGTGCTGGCCGGGCGGCGCGAGGCCGGTGCCGAACTCCTGCGCGAGGCGGCCGAACTGGCGGCCGTACGGGGCGACCGGACGCTGGTGGAGCAGATCGCGGGCCTGGCCGAGCGGGCCGGGCTGAGCCTCGCCCCGGCCGAGCGGTCCGCGGCGCGGTCGGCCGGGCCCGGTGGGACCGGGGCGCCCGGCGGGTCCGTGGTGGACTCCTTCAACCTCACCCCCCGTGAGCGGGACGTGCTCCGGTTGCTCGCGCGCGGCTGGACCAACCGCCAGATCGCCGAGGAGTTGTACATCTCTCCGAAGACCGCAAGCGTGCACGTCTCCAACATCCTGGGCAAGCTCGCGGTCGGTGGCCGGGGCGAGGCGGCCGCGCTGGCGCACCGGTTGCGGCTGTTCCCGGACGATCGGGCCACGTCGGGCCGCTGAGACCCGCCCCCGCCCGCGGGGGTCCGCAGCCGCCGCCCGCGGCGGGGGCTCACTCGGCGTGCTCCCGTGCGCGCCGCGTGAGCCCCCGCCCGCGCGCCTCCGCCAACCGGGCCGATCCGTCGGAATCGGGGGCATTTCCCCATCCTTGCGCCATTACTCTAAGTTGAGTGTGTGTGTCATTGAGTGACGGAATTGGTGTAGGGTCCATGGCGGGAGCATCGGTGCGGTGCGGCGGCCGGCAGGCCGCCCACCCCCTGGGCCACCGTCCTGACGGGGCGCCAGGCCACCGCGTACGGCCGAGAGGTGCGCGGCCGGTGGTCCGTGGCCGGGGCGCGAGGCCCCGGGCCGGAGGGGGAGAGGCCGAGTGAGCTCCACCGATACGGTGCTGCCCGGAGCCGGACGCCCGGGCGCACCGCCCGCCGACACGTCCGCCGTCGACGCCGTGCCCGCGCCCGTCCGCCGCGGCCCGCTGCGCCGGCTCCTGGAGAGCCGCACGCTGCCCGGACTCGTCCTGGGCGCGCTCTGCCTGGCCTACGCCCTGGGTGCGGCGGCCGGCTGGGGGTCGCGTCAACTCTCGGTCTTCATGGGTGACTTCGGACTGGCGGCGGCCGCCCTGGCGGCAGCGCTGTCCTGTCTGGTGTACGGCTGCACGGTCGGTGGGCACGCCCGTCCGGCCTGGCTGCTGTTCGGCCTCTCCTCGCTCATGGTCGCCTTCGGCAACGGCACCTGGGGCTGGTACGAGCTGGTCGTGCGCACCCCGCTGCCGCGTGTCTCGCTCGCCGAGTACGCCTTCCTGCTGTTCGCCCCGCTCGCCATCACCGGCGTCCTGGTGCTGGCCCAGCGCCCGCGCTCGGCGGCCGGCTGGCTCTGCCTGCTGCTCGACGGCTGGCTGATCGCCGGCTCGCTGTTCACCCTCAGCTGGAGCCTGGCGCTCGGCCGGATCGCGGCCGGCGAGGACGGCTCCCCGCTGCGGCTGGCCCTCAACCTGGCCTACCCGGTGCTGGACATCCTGCTGGTCAGCCTGGTGGTGGGACTGCGCTTCGGCGGCCGGGACGGCAACCGGGCGGCGGTGCACACCGCGATGGTGGCGCTGGCCGTCACCGTGCTCTGCGACGCCCTGTTCACCTCCCCGCAGCTGCGCAGCAGCTACCACTCCGGCGAACTGCTGGACGCCGGCTGGTTCTCCGGCAGCCTGCTGCTGGCCTGGGCGCCGTGGTCCCCGCGCTGGCGCCGCCCGCTGCGCGAGCACCCCTCGGCCGGCGGCCTGCCGCGCCGCCGGGTGGCCACCACCTTCAGCGCGCTCACCCCGTACGCGGCCGCCGCGGTCTGCACCGCCGGAATCCTCTACAACGCCCTCGGCGGGCGGGAGTTGGACCGGGTGGTGGCCGCCGCCGCCTGCACCGTCGGGCTGGCACTGATCCTCAGGCAGGGCGTGATGCTGCTCGACAACCTGTCGCTGGCCCAGGAGCTCGCCCACAAGGAGGCGCACTTCCGCTCCCTGGTGCAGGGGTCCAGCGACGTCATCATGATCGCCGGTGCCAACGGCGTGCTCTCGTACGTCTCCCCGGCCGCGCTCGGCGTGTACGGGCGGGACCCGGAGGAGCTGGTGGGCGGCAACCTGCTGGACCTGGTCCACCCCGAGGACGTGGACCGGGTGCTCTCCGAGGTCCGCCGCTACCTCGCCAGGGTCCGGCTCACCGCGCACCGCGTCCCGGGCACCGCCGAGCCCTCGGCCCGGGTGGAGTGCCGGATCAGCTCCGGCTGCGGCGAGTGGCTGCACGTCGAGTCCACCGTCAGCCGGCACCGCGACGGGCTGCTGCTGAACAGCCGGGACGTCACCGAGCGCGTCATGCTGCAGGCCCAGTTGCAGCACAACGCCTTCCACGACCCGCTCACCGACCTGCCCAACCGGGCGCTGTTCACCCAGCGGCTGCGGGCCGCCCTCGGTGCCCGCGGCCAGCAGGGCGGGACGGGCACCGGGATCGCCGTGCTCTTCCTCGACCTGGACGGCTTCAAGGCGGTCAACGACTCCGCCGGGCACCAGGTCGGCGACGAGCTGCTGGTGCAGGCCGCCCGCCGGCTCCAGGGCGCCGTCCGCTCCGGGGACACCGTCGCCCGGTTCGGCGGCGACGAGTTCGCCGCGCTGGTCTGCGGCCCGCTCGGCCGTCTCCAGGTCCAGGAGCTGGCCGAGCGGCTGCGGGTGGCGCTCTCCGAGCCGTACTGGATCGGCGGCGCCGAGCTCGGGGTGGCCGCCAGCATCGGCATCGCCTTCGGCACCCCCGAACGCGGCCCCGCCGCCGACCCCAGAACCGCCGCCGACGAACTGATGCGCAACGCCGACCTCGCGATGTACCGGGCCAAGTCCGAGGGCAAGGGCCGGGTGGTGCTCTACAGCCCCGCGATGCGGGCCGACCTGGAGCGCCGCACCGAGCTGGAGGAACGGCTGAGACTCGCCGTGCGGGAGGGCGGCTTCACCCTGCTCCACCAGCCCGTGGTGGACCTCGTCGGCGGCGCGGTGGCCGGTGTCGAGGCCCAGGCCCGCTGGCGCTCGGCGGGCGGCCTGCTGCTCACCCCGGCCGAGTTCCTGCGCTCCGCCGAGCACGGCGACGCCGCCACCCGCTTCTCCCGCTGGCTGGTCCAGGAGGCGGTCGCCGCGGCCGCCGCCCGGCGCGGCCTGTCCGGCCGCGGCAGGGGCGCGCCGGAGCCCGTCCCGGTGGCCATCCGGCTCTCCGCCGAGCGGCTCTGCTCGCCCGGCCTGTACGAGACGGTGGCCGCCGCGCTGCGCGACAGCGGGCTGCCGGCCGGCGAGCTGGTGATCGAGGTGGCCCGGATGGGCTCGGACCCGCTCGCCGACGAACTCGGCCGCCGGCTGACCGCGCTGCGCCGGCTCGGCGTCTCCACCTGGCTGGCCGGCTACGGCGCCGGCGGCGGCTCGCTCTGCGCCCTGGGCCGGCTGCCGCTGGACGGCCTGAAGCTGGACCGCACGCTCGTCCAGGACCTCGGCGAGTCCTCGCTGGCCCGCACGCTCGCCGGGCACGCCCTGCGGCTCGGCCGCGACCTCGGGCTGACCACCGCCGCCGAGGGGGTGGACCTGCCCCGCCAGGTCTCCGCGCTGCAGGAACTGGGCTGCGGGCAGGCCCAGGGCTCGGCCTTCGCCCCGCCGCTGGACGAACCCCGGCTGCGCCGCGCGCTGGTCCGCCGCGGCTACCCGCTGCCCAAGCCGCTCGGCCCGCTGTCCGCGCGTCGCGCCCACCTGGCCGCGGACACCCGGACGAGTGGCCGCCCGGACCCCGCGCCAGGACGTGTCGTACATCACCACGACGGCTCTGACCTGCCCGAACACCCTGCCGTTGCTGGTCCGGCGGGGGGTCCGCATGGCGAGACGGTCGTCCCACCTGCTTGACACGCCACCCCGGACGGGAGGATGGTCGTTGCCATGCGCACCCGAATTCTCGTACTTGGCGGGCGCGTCGGCTGACAGGGCTCGCACGCCCTGCTCGTGACAGACCGACGCGCCACCCCTCGCATGCCCTTGGGCACGAGGGGTTTTTTGTTGCACTGACGCTGTTCCACCCCGCAAGACCCCTGGCCTCGGCCGCCCGAGAACGTCCGACTTGTCGGAATGAGCGGGACGATTGAGGCAGAGCCGGCGATCGACCCGGACCGGGACCCCACCCTCGCAGCAGGGGCCCGCAGCCGGGTCGGCAAAACCCGAGAAGAGACAGGCAGATGACTGAGCACGCCGCATCCCCCCGCCGCGGGGACAACCCGGCCGCCAACGCTCCCGCTCCCCAGCACGTCGTCGAGACCATGACCGGCGCCCAGTCGCTCATCCGCTCGCTGGAGGCCGTAGGCGCGGACACCGTCTTCGGCATCCCGGGCGGGGCCATCCTTCCCGCGTACGACCCGCTGATGGACTCCGCCAAGGTGCGCCACATCCTGGTCCGGCACGAGCAGGGAGCCGGCCACGCCGCCACCGGCTACGCCCAGGCCACCGGCCGGGTCGGGGTCTGCATGGCCACCTCCGGGCCGGGCGCGACCAACCTGGTCACCCCGATCGCCGACGCCTACATGGACTCCGTGCCGATGGTCGCGATCACCGGACAGGTCTCCTCCAAGGCGATCGGCACCGACGCCTTCCAGGAGGCGGACATCTGCGGCATCACGATGCCGATCACCAAGCACAACTACCTGGTCACCGACCCGGCCGAGATCCCCCGGGTGATCGCCGAGGCCTTCCACATCGCCGCCACCGGGCGCCCCGGCCCGGTCCTGGTCGACATCGCCAAGGACGCGCTGCAGGCGACCACCACCTTCCGCTGGCCGGTCGAGACCTCGCTGCCCGGCTACCGTCCGGTCACCAAGCCGCACGCCAAGCAGATCCGCGAGGCCGCGAAGATGCTGGTCAGCGCGAAGCGCCCGGTGCTGTACGTCGGCGGCGGCGTGATCAAGGCGCGGGCCACCGCCGAGCTGCGGATCCTCGCCGAGCTGACCGGTGCCCCGGTGGTCACCACCCTGATGGCGCTCGGCGCCTTCCCGGACAGCCACCCGCAGCACCTGGGCATGCCCGGCATGCACGGCTCCGTCCCGGCCGTCACCGCCCTGCAGAAGTCCGACCTGCTGTTCACCCTCGGCGCCCGCTTCGACGACCGCGTCACCGGCAAGCTGGACGGCTTCGCCCCGTACGCCAAGGTCGTCCACGCCGACATCGACCCGGCGGAGATCGGCAAGAACCGCCCGGCGGACGTCCCGATCGTCGGCGACGCCCGCGAGGTGCTCGCCGACCTGATCGTCGCCGTCCAGGCGGAGTTCGACGCCGGCCACAAGGGCGACTACGCCGAGTGGTGGGAGAAGCTCGACGAGTGGAAGAAGACCTACCCGATCGGCTACGAGCCGGCCCCGAGCGGCCAGCTCTCGCCGCAGCAGGTCATCTCCCGGATCGGGCAGCTGGTCGGCCCGGAGGCGATCTACGCCGCGGGCGTGGGCCAGCACCAGATGTGGAGCTCGCAGTTCATCCAGTTCGAGAAGCCCGGCACCTGGCTCAACTCCGGCGGCGCGGGGACGATGGGCTACGCCGTCCCCGCGGCGATGGGCGCCAAGGCCGGCCGGCCGGAGACCGCGGTCTGGGCCATCGACGGCGACGGCTGCTTCCAGATGACCAACCAGGAGCTGGTCACCTGCGCCCTGAACGACATCCCGATCAAGGTCGCGGTCATCAACAACGGCTCGCTGGGCATGGTCCGGCAGTGGCAGACGCTGTTCTACAACCAGCGCTACTCCAACACCGTGCTGCACGCCGGCCCGGGCCACGACGGCATCGAGCCGCCGGCCCAGGGCACCCGGATCCCCGACTTCGTCCTGCTGTCCGAGGCGATGGGCTGCGTGGGCCTGCGCTGCGAGCGCCCCGAGGACCTGGACGCCGTCATCAAGCAGGCGATGGAGATCAACGACCGCCCGGTCGTCATCGACTTCATCGTCCACCAGGACGCCATGGTCTGGCCGATGGTCGCGGCCGGGACCAGCAACGACGAGATCCAGTTCGCCAAGGGCGTCCGTCCCGACTTCGGCGACGACGACTGACCGCCCGCCCACCCGTCGCCCACCGCCACCCCTCTCTCGGGACCGGCTACGCCGGACACCCCTCGTGCGACTGAGGAACCCCATGTCCAAGCACACCCTCTCGGTCCTGGTCGAGAACAAGCCCGGCGTGCTCGCCCGCATCGCCGCGCTGTTCTCCCGTCGGGGCTTCAACATCGACTCCCTCGCCGTCGGCCCCACCGAGCACCCGGACGTGTCCCGGATGACGATCGTGGTCAACGTCGAGGACCTCCCGCTGGAACAGGTCACCAAGCAGCTCAACAAGCTCGTGAACGTGATAAAGATCGTCGAACTCGACCAGGCCGCTGCGATCCAGCGGGAACTGGTCCTGGTGAAGGTCCGCGCCGACAACGAGACCCGGTCGCAGATCGTCGAGATCGTCCAGCTGTTCCGTGCCAAGACCGTCGACGTGTCGCCCGAAGCGGTGACCATCGAGGCCACCGGCAGCTCGGACAAGCTGGAGGCCATGCTCCGGATGCTGGAGCCTTACGGCATCAAGGAGTTGGTCCAGTCCGGCCTGGTCGCCATCGGCCGCGGCGCCCGTTCGATCACCGACCGGTCGCTGCGCGCCCTGGACCGCAGCGCGTAAACAGCGCGAGACGGACCGGCGCGGGACGGCGACCCGCCCTGTCTCAAACCCTGAAGCAAAGACCCCACACCCGCCGGGACGGCATACGGTGAACACCGCGAACCCGGCACCCATGATGCAAGGAGATGTGCCCCCGTGGCCGAGCTGTTCTACGAAGACGACGCCGACCTGTCCATCATCCAGGGCCGCAAGGTCGCGGTCATCGGCTACGGCAGCCAGGGCCACGCCCACGCGCTGTCCCTGCGCGACTCCGGCGCCGACGTCCGGGTCGGCCTGAAGCCGGAGTCCAAGTCCCGTGCCAAGGCGGAGGAGGCCGGCCTGCGCGTCGTCACCCCGGCCGAGGCCGCGGCCGAGGCCGACGTCATCATGATCCTGGTCCCGGACCCGATCCAGGCCGACGTCTACGAGGCGGACATCGCGCCGCACCTGAAGTCCGGCGACGCCCTGTTCTTCGGCCACGGCCTGAACATCCGCTTCGGCTTCATCAAGCCCCCGGCGGACGTCGACGTCTGCATGGTCGCCCCGAAGGGCCCGGGCCACCTGGTCCGCCGCCAGTACGAGGAGGGCCGCGGCGTCCCGGCGATCGTCGCCGTCGAGCAGGACGCCTCGGGCAACGCCTTCGCCCTGGCGCTGTCGTACGCCAAGGGCCTGGGCGCCACCAAGGCCGGTGTCATCAAGACCACCTTCACCGAGGAGACCGAGACCGACCTGTTCGGTGAGCAGGCCGTTCTCTGCGGTGGCACCGCCGCCCTGGTCAAGGCAGGTTTCGAGACCCTGGTCGAGGCCGGCTACCAGCCGGAGATCGCCTACTTCGAGTGCCTGCACGAGCTGAAGCTCATCGTCGACCTGATGTACGAGGGCGGCCTGGAGAAGATGCGCTGGTCGGTCTCCGAGACCGCCGAGTGGGGCGACTACGTCACCGGCCCGCGGATCATCACCGACGCCACCAAGGCCGAGATGAAGAAGGTCCTCGCCGAGATCCAGGACGGCACCTTCGCCAACACCTGGATCGCCGAGTACAAGGCCGGCCTGCCCAAGTACAACGAGTACAAGAAGGCCGACGAGGACCACCTGCTGGAGACCACCGGCAAGAAGCTGCGCTCGCTGATGAGCTGGGTCGACGAGAAGGCCTGAGCCTCCCCGACCCCGTAGCGCCGGGCCCTCGTTCCGCAGGGCCCTTGTACAAGTAGGCTGCTCTCGTCCGGGTGATTTCGCCGGACGGGAGCAGCCTCGTACCTCGCCCGTCGATACACTTCCGAGTGCGCGTCAGGCCCACAGCGTCGTGCGTCTACCTACGCGGCATGCCACCTTCCCCCGCCCTCACACGCCACCTCCGTGCGCCGGGGAACCGGACAGTTAAGGACACACTGTCGTGAGCAAATCCGTCGTTCTGATCGCCGAAGAGCTGTCGCCCGCCACCGTCGACGCCCTCGGCCCCGACTTCGAGATCCGCCACTGCAACGGTGCCGACCGCACCGAGCTGCTCACCGCGATCGCCGACGTCGACGCGATCCTGATCCGCTCCGCCACCAAGGTCGACGCCGAGGCGCTGGCCGCCGCCCGCAAGCTCAAGGTGGTCGCCCGGGCCGGCGTCGGCCTGGACAACGTGGACGTCGCCGCCGCCACCAAGGCCGGCGTGATGGTCGTCAACGCGCCGACCTCCAACATCGTCACCGCCGCCGAGCTCGCCTGCGGCCTGCTGATCTCCGTCGCCCGCAACATCGCGCCGGCCAACGCCGCGCTCAAGCAGGGCGAGTGGAAGCGCAACAAGTACACCGGCGTCGAGCTGAGCGAGAAGACCCTCGGTGTCGTCGGCCTCGGCCGGATCGGTGTCCTGGTCGCCCAGCGGATGTCCGCGTTCGGCATGAAGATCGTCGCGTACGACCCCTACATCCAGGCCGCCCGCGCCGCGCAGATGGGCGTCAAGCTGGTCAGCCTGGAGGAGCTGCTGGAGGTCTCGGACTTCATCACCGTCCACCTCCCCAAGACCCCCGAGACCATCGGCCTGATCGGCGACGAGGCGCTGCACAAGGTCAAGCCGACCGTGCGCATCGTGAACGCCGCCCGCGGCGGCATCGTGGACGAGGAGGCGCTGGCGAGCGCGCTGCGCGAGGGCCGGGTGGCCGGCGCGGGCCTGGACGTGTACGCCAAGGAGCCGTGCACCGACTCCCCGCTGTTCGCCTTCGACAACGTGGTCGCCACCCCGCACCTGGGCGCCTCCACCGACGAGGCGCAGGAGAAGGCCGGCATCGCGGTCGCCCGGTCGGTGCGCCTGGCGCTGGCCGGCGAGCTGGTACCGGACGCCGTGAACGTCCAGGGCGGCGTGATCGCCGAGGACGTCCGCCCGGGCCTGCCGCTGGCCGAGAAGCTCGGCCGGATCTTCACCGCGCTGGCCGGCGAGGTGGCCGTCCGGCTCGACGTCGAGGTCCGCGGGGAGATCACCCAGCACGACGTGAAGGTGCTCGAACTGTCCGCGCTGAAGGGCGTGTTCGAGGACGTGGTGGCGGAGACGGTGTCCTACGTCAACGCCCCGCTGTTCGCCCAGGAGCGCGGCGTCGAGGTCCGCCTGACCACGTCCAGCGAGAGCCCCGAGCACCGCAACGTGATCACCGTGCGCGGCACGCTCGCGAACGGCGAGGAGATCGCCATCTCCGGCACGCTGGCCGGCCCCAAGCAGACCCAGAAGATCGTCGGCGTGGACGCCTTCGACGTGGACGTGGCGCTCACCGACCACATGGCCTTCTTCAAGTACGAGGACCGCCCCGGTGTGGTCGGCGTGCTCGGCCGCCACCTCGGCGACGCGGGCATCAACATCGCCGGCATGCAGGTCGCCCGCGACGGCGGCGGCGCGCTGGCCTCCATCACCGTGGACACCGAGATCCCGCAGGAGGTGCTCTCGGTGATCGCCGCCGAGATCGGCGCCCGCTTCGCGCGCTCGGTCGACCTGGGCTGATCCCGAACGCCCCGCGGGGCCCGGACCGCCGTTCGCACGGTGGTCCGGGCCCCGCTGCGTTCTCCCGGGTGACCGCCGTCTCAGATAGTAGGAAATCCAAGTATTCGTGCAGACACGGCCGGGCCGTGGCCGTACCGTGGAAGGGCCATACGGTGTGCCGCCCCTGTAGCCAGGGTGCGCGGCCCGTGTGTGCGTGCGCCCTCACGGGCAGGCGACCCCTGCTCCCGCGCGTACCCCTCCCACCCCCGCGCTGACGTCCGCAGCGCCGCTTCCAAGGAGCCCGGTATGCCTCCCACCGCCGACCGCCACGCCGTCCCCGCCCCCTCCGCCACCCCCGTCCGCGCCCCGCGCCGTCGTCGGGCCGCCGAGCGGAACCCCTTCGCGGCCGCCGCGCTGCAGCGTTCGCTGGACCGCCGGGACAACGGTGGAGTGACCGGCCACCTCTGATCGCCCGCCTCTGGCCGGCGCCGCGGGTGGCGTTCATCGGCCTACTGGGCCGAACGGGCTGACGGAGTGTCACCCCGTAGAGTGCAAGCTCGGTCCATTCGAGGGAAGTTGCTCGTGGGCGCCGCGCGATCATCCTAATTTGGGGCCCCCGGAAGGGTGATCGACGTCCGCGCGGGCGGGCGTCAGCGACCTCCTCGGTATGCGGATCATTCCCCCTTGCCGGGGGAGAGGGTCCCTCGTGCGCCTGCCACCCGTCCGCCGTCCGCTCGCCCGGATCGGCCTCACCCTGACCCTGCTGGCCGGGGGCGTCGCCCTCGCCGCCGCCCCGGCGGCCGGAGGCCCGTCGACCGCCGGACCGCCGGGCCCGGGGCGAACCGCCTCCGTGCTGCTCGAACTCACCACCGAGGCGGCCGGCCCCGCCTGGCGCCGGGCCGCCGACGGCGCCCGGCGGGACCGGCGCTCCCCGGAGGCCGTCCGCCAGGAGGCCGCGCGGGCCGGCGCCGCCCAGCGGGCCCGGGCCGGGGACGCGCTCGACCGGGTCGCCGGGGCCCTCCACCGGGCGGCGCCCGCCGCCCGCGAGCTCTACCGCACCCGCACCCTGTTCGCCGGCCTCGCCGTCAGCGCGCCCGCCGACCGGCTGCCCGCGCTGCGGGCGCTGCCCGGCGTCCGGGCCGTCCACCCGATCGTCGAGAAGCGGCGCGACAACGCCTACTCCGTGCCGCTGACCGGCGCGCCGCAGGTGTGGGCCGGCGGCTCCGCGCCCGCCGCCTCCGTGCCCGGCAACACCGGGAAGGGCGTGCGGATCGGGATCATCGACAGCGGCATCGACTACACCCACGCCGACTTCGGCGGCCCCGGCACCGAGGAGGCGTTCCGCTCGGTCGAGCGCGGCAAGCCCGCGCCGCCCGCGCTGTTCCCCACCGCCAAGGTGGTCGGCGGCAAGGACCTGGTCGGCGACGACTACGACCCCGACCCGACCTCCCCGCACCACCAGCCGGTGCCGCACCCCAGCGACAACCCGATCGACTGCGTGCGCAACGGGCACGGCACCCACGTCGCCGGCACCGCCGCCGGGTACGGGGTCACCGCCGACGGCCGCCCGTACACCGGACCGTACGGGCCCGGGCTGGACCCGGCCGGGTTCCGGATCGGCCCCGGCGCCGCCCCCGGCGCCCAGCTGTACGCGATCCGGGTGTTCGGCTGCGACGGCTCCACCGACCGGCTCGCCCAGGCCCTCGACCTGGCCGCCGACCCGAACGGCGACGGCGACCTCGCCGACCGGTTGGACGTCGTCAACCTCTCGCTCGGCAGCCGCTTCGGCAGCGCCGACGACACCGACGCGCTGGCCGTCGACCGGCTCGCCGCACTGGGCACCGTCGTGGTCGCCGCCGCGGGCAACGAGGGCGACGTGTACGGCATCGGCGGCAGCCCCGGCACCGCCGCCCGGGCGATCACCGTCGCCGCCTCCGTCCACGGGCACGCCGACGTGGACGGCATCACCGTGCTCGACCCCGCCGCCGTGGCCGGGGTCGTCCCGGGGCACTGGAGCGAGCGGTACACGGGCTGGGCCACCGCCGACGTCAGCGGCGAACTCGCCCTGCCCGTCGACCAGTCGGACGGCTGCGCCGACTTCAGCGAGGCCGACCGGCAGCGGCTGGCCGGCCGGATCGCGCTGCTCGCCTGGAAGACCTCCGACGCGGACCGCGCCTGCAACTCCGGCCCGCGCGCCGACCACGCCGCCGACGCCGGTGCGATCGGCGCGCTCTACGCCGCCGACAGCGACCACCTCGCCGAGATCGCCGGCGACGACCGCATCCCGGCCGTCCTGCTGGCCCGCGCCGACGGCGAGCGACTGCGGCAGGCCGCGGCCGCCGGGCCGACCCGGGTCCGGCTCGCCGCCCCCGGCAACCCGCTGCACGGCTCCGTCGCGCAGAACCAGCCCGCCCGGGCCGACACCCTCACCGACTTCACCTCGCGCGGCATCGGCGTGCCCGGCGTGGTCAAGCCCGACCTCGCGGCCCCCGGCGAGACCATCTGGTCCGCCCTGGTCGGCAGCGGCACCGGCGGCCAGCGCGAGAACGGCACCTCGATGGCCACCCCGCACGTGGCCGGGCTCGCCGCGCTGGTCCGCGCCGCGCACCCGGACTGGCCGGTCGAGCAGCTCAAGGCCGCGCTGATGAACACCACCACCGACACCTTCCTCGGCGACGACCACAGCGGGCCGGTCTACGGGCCCGAGCGCACCGGCGCCGGGCGGGTCCGGGCCGACCAGGCGGTCCGCACGCCCGTCGTCGCCTACGCGGTGGGGGAG
Source organism: Kitasatospora sp. NPDC093550 (assembly GCF_044764985.1). Lineage (NCBI taxonomy): Bacteria > Bacillati > Actinomycetota > Actinomycetes > Kitasatosporales > Streptomycetaceae > Kitasatospora > Kitasatospora sp. NPDC093550. The sequence continues at coordinate 9,258 of NZ_JBIWJF010000037.1, read as the reverse complement.
GGCGCCGAGGAGGGCGGCGTCGGGGTCTCGTTCGGACCGGTCGAGGTCGGCGGGCCCACGGCGCTCGGACGGGACATCGAGATCAGCAACCACTCGGACGCGCCGGTGGGTTACCGCACCGGCTACGCGGCCGCCACCGAACTGCCCGGCGCCTCCTTCGAGGTGACGCCGGACCGGGTGGACGTCCCGGCGGGCGGCACCGCGCGGGTGCGGGTGACCCTGTCCGTCCCCGGGGAGCTGGGCCGCGCGCCCGACCCGACCATCGACACCGTGCAGGGCGGAAAGGCGCGCGCGTACCGGGGCGAACTCTCGGGCCGGGTGCTGCTGACGCCGGTCGCGGGCGACGCCCTGCCGCCCCTGCGGGTCCCGGTGCTCGCTGCCCCGCGACCCGCCAGCGACCTCGCCGCGACCGCCACCGCCCGTACCCCGCGCAACGGCGCGCTCGTCACCCTCGGCGGCACCGCCGCACCCGGCGAGACGCCCGGTCTGATCACCGCCCTCGCCCTGGGCGGCGAGGGGGCCCGCTGGGCCGACTGCCCGCCCGGCAGCGGCGCCGCCGTCGGGCCGGGCGCGGGCATCCGGCCGGAGGACACCGGGGAGCAGCCCGACGCCGCGCCGGAGGTCTGCGTCGAGCACCCCGGCGAACGGGCCGCGAACCTGCGGGCGGTCGGGGCCGCCGTCGACCCCGACCTGCTGTACGTCGGCGCCCGGTCGTGGGCCCCCTCGGCCACCCCGGTCGGACTGTTCGCCGTGCGGGTCGCGCTGGACACCGACGGGGACGGCACCACCGACGTCATCCTCAAGGCCGACCGGCTGCGCGGCAGCGACGTCCTGGTCTCCCGCGCCCTCGACGCCCGCACCGGGGCCGAACTCGACGTCCAGCCGCTCAACGCCCGCTGGGGCGACACCGACACCGCGCTGCTGGACAGCGAGGCGGTCGTGCTGCCCGTCCGGCTCAGCGCCCTGCCCGGCATCGCGCCCGGCCACAGCACCGTCCACTACGGCGTCTGGACCGGCGTGGCCGCGCCCGGCACCCCGGACCCGGCCGAGGCCTACTCCGCCATCGGCCTGCGCGGCACCCGCCCGGCCGTCCCGCTGGACGTCCTGCACCCGGCCCTCGCCGTCCGGTCCGGCTTCGACGGCCCCCCGGCGGTGCTGGCCCCCGTCGGCCCGGGCGCCGTCCTCGACGTGCGCCGCACGGCGGGCGACACCTCCAGGCTCCTGCTGCTGCACCACCTCAACCCGGGCGCGCGGCGGGCTCAGGTGATCACGCTGCCCTGACCCGCGCACCGCACCCGGGGGCGGCCCGCCGATCCACGGCGGGCCGCCCCTCGCGCGTCGCGGACGGCGGGCGGCCGCGGACGGGGCACCGGGGTCCGGGGGTCCGGCTGCGCCCCCGGGGGCGGGGCTTGGTGCGCTCGGGTGGCGTCTTCCGTGGGAGTGTCCGCTCCCGCCGGCTCCCACGTTCGGGCTTTCGCTTTCCTGCCTCCCGCTACGCCTCGGCGGCGGAGCCGGCCGCGCGGCGGGTTCGGCGGGGGGTGTGGGCGGGGCGGCGGCGGGCGAGGTGGGCGAAGGCGGTGACCAGGGCGAGGACGGCGGCGGTGGCGGAGGCGACGGTGAGGCCCTCGGTGAGCCCGGGCGGGCGGAAGGTGCAGGCGATCCGGGAGGCACCGGGGCCGAGCGGAACACCGATCATGCCCAGGACCGGGGTGGGGGCGGCGGGCCGACCGCCGTCGACGGCGCAGGCCCAGCCCACGGTGGCGGGGACGGCGACCAGCGCGGTTCCGGTGGCGCCCGCCGGGAGGGTCGCCGCGAGGGTGTGCCCGCCGGCCGCGACCCGGGTGGCGCCGGTGGCGGTGCGGTGGGCCACGGCCGCCTCCAGCGCGTCGGTGCGCAGGCAGCCGATCGGGCGGGCGGGGACCTGGCTGACGGTGTCGGAGCGCAGCGTCACCCGGACCACGCCGTCCGCCGGGACGGTGCCCAGCCGGTGGATCGCCACGGCCGTGGTGGGCTGCTCGCCGTCGCTGCGGTAGCTGGTGCCGAGCCCGCTGACCGTGCCCCGGTACCAGACGCCGTGGAAGAACGCCGTCGAACCGGGCGTACAGGCGGCGGTGAGGACGGTGCCCTCGTCGCCGGCCGGCACCGACCAGCCGCTGGTGCCGTGCAGGGTGGGCGCCGGGCCGCCGGCCGGGACGGGCAGCGGCGCGTCGTACACCTGGCCGCCGAGCAGTGACTCCTGCCGGGACCAGACCGAGGAGGTCTCCGGCCGGGTGTCCGGCGGCAGCACCGAGACCAGCGGCGGTGCCGCGGACCGGACCGGGGTGAAGCCGTACGGCGGCGGGCCGTCGTCCAGGTGGGCGCGGACGGCGAACAGCGCCCGGCCCACCGGGTCGGTCACGCTCGAGGTCTGCCGCCCGCCGGCCGTCCAGCCCGCGCCGAGGTCGTGCAGCAGCAGCGCGGCGACGGTCGGCAGGTAGCCGCTGAAGTAGCCGCCGCCCTGGCCGCCCAGCAGCAGCGGGTCGTTGGTGGTGTAGGCGTGCGGGCCGGGGTCGCTGCGGCCGCGCGGCCAGTCGTCGGCGGCGCGGACCGCCGCGTGCCCGGCCCGGACGTCCGCCGCGGAGACGCTGCCGGAGGGCGCCGCGCCGAGCGCCGCGTAGCCGGACCAGACGGCGTTGCCGAGCACCGCGCCGCCGATCACCCAGGTGGCGACGGCGTTCGCCCGGCGGTCCGGGTGCCGGCGGTCCAGGATCCACAGCGCCGCGAGCAGGACGGCACCGCCGACGGTCAGCAGCACCCAGGTGGCGGGGTGCACCGCGTGCCGGCTCGCCGCCACCCCGGCGATCACCGCGACCACGGCGGCCCCGCCGAGCAGGGTGACCGGGTCCGGTCGGTGCGCCAGCGACACCCAGCCGGCCAGCACCAGCAACCCGCTGAGCACGAAGGAGACCCGGTACGGCCCGCCGGCCGGGATCGCCAGGCCGTGCCAGACGAGCACCGTCGGGGTCCAGACGAAACCGAGCACCACCAGCACCAGCGCCGCGCACCAGAACGCCCGTTCGCGCGGTCGCACCCGCCGGTTGAACGGCAGCCCGCACACCAGCAGCAGCCCGAACAGGCCGATCGCCGCGTCCGGCAGCGCCCGGCCGCCGTGGGTGGCGGGCAGCAGCTGGGCGAGGTGGACGCCGAGGCCGGACGGGCCGAGCGGCTGCACCGGCGACTCGGGCTGCGCCTCCTGCTCGGCCCGGACGGCGACGAACAGCACCGGGGAGGCCAGCAGCACCCCGGCGGTGGTCATGGTCACCGCCCGCCCGGTGGCCCGGACCCGTCGGCGGAGGGGCCGCGGGGCGGCGAACAGGCGGACGGCGAAGAGGAGTCCGGCGGCCAGGGTGGCCAGGGCGGCGGTGTAGAGGTTGCCGGCCCAGGCCAGGGTGACGCACAGCGTGCCGGCCACCCAGCGCCGCTCGTGCAGGCACCAGTCGGCGGCGAGGCCGAGCAGCGGCAGCGAGACCAGGCCCCAGAGCCACATCGGCGCGGCCCCGCCGACGTCCAGGACCCAGGCGCACAGCCCGTACCCGACGGCGGCGAGCGCCCGCAGCCGGCGCGGGCCGGGGTGCAGGCGGCCGAGCAGCCGGGCCATCAGGGCGGTGCCGAGCCCGATGGTGGCGAGGGTGACCAGGAGGACGGCGAGCTCGCCCCGGTCCCGGGGGAGGAGGGCGGTGAGCCAGGAGAACGGGTTCATCAGGTAGGCGAAGAAGTCCGCCAGGAAGGGGACGCCGTACCCGCTGTGCCAGTTGAACAGCAGGTCCCCGGCGGCCTCCCCGTGCAGCAGGTCCCACAGGTGGGCGTGGTACGGCACCGCGACCGCGTCCGCCCCGGCCGGCCACCGGCCGCGCAGCGCCGCCGCCAGCCCGTACCCGCCCATCGCCAGCCCGGCCGCACCCCCGCAGACCAGCACCTCCCGCCGCCGCTCGGCCCTCACCCACGCGCCCCGTTCTGCCAGTGACCCCGGACCTCGCCACCCTAAGCGCGCCCCCGGCGCATTCTTGATCACCAGCGCTCCCTCGAAGGGGTGGCGTCTGGAAGGGCTTTGCCGAGTAGCCTGAGAACGCCGCCAGGATGCCCGTATGGGAGGAACCATGAGCATCGAGCAGTACCCCGACTGGCTTCGCCCGCCGGTTGGCGGATACACCGCCGAAGACCTGGACCGGCTGCCGGATCTCCCGCCGCACACCGAGCTGATCGACGGGAGCCTGATCTTCGTGAGCCCGCAGACCATCTTCCACATGTCGACGCTGCGCGTGCTGGAGTGGGCGCTGGTGGCAGCCGTTCCGCCCGGATGGGCCGCGTGGCGAGAGATGACGGTCACGCTGAACCGGCGCAACAGGCTGGAGCCGGATCTCCTGGTTGTCGACAAGCGGGCCAACGCCGGCCCCAAGGGACGGAAGGTGACCTCCTGCCAGCCGGAGGACGTGCTGCTGGCTGTCGAGGTCGTGTCCGAGGAGTCACAGGAGCGGGACCGCGACACCAAGCCTCGGAAGTACGCCGCCGCTGGTATCGCCCACTTCTGGAGGGTGGAAGACGATGACGAGGGTCGGCCCGTCGTCTACGTGTACGAGCTGGACCCGGCCACCAGGGCGTACGGCCTCACCGGCATCTACCACAAGCAGCTGAAGGTCGACCGGCCCTTCCCGATCGAGATCGACCTGACCGATCCGTCCGAATAGTGGACGCCAGGTGTCACCCCCTGGGACGGCGGAGTAGGGTCCGACCATGTCTCGCACCATTCGTCTCGCAGTTGTCCCCGGTGACGGCATCGGCCAGGAAGTGGTGGCCGAAGGTCTCAAGGTCCTGGGTGCCGTGCTCCCCGCCGACGTGAAGCTGGAGACCTCCGAGTACGACCTCGGGGCCCGGCGCTACCACCGGACGGGGGAGACGCTGCCGGACGACGTGCTGGCGGAGCTGAAGTCGCACGACGCGATCCTGCTGGGGGCCATCGGCGACCCGAGCGTTCCGTCGGGGGTGCTGGAGCGCGGGCTGCTGCTGAAGCTGCGCTTCGCCTTCGACCACCACATCAACCTGCGTCCGGGCCGGCTCTTCCCCGGGGTGAAGTCCCCGCTGGCCGGCGAGCCGGACATCGACTTCGTGGTCGTCCGCGAGGGCACCGAGGGCCCGTACGTCGGCAACGGCGGCACGCTGCGCGCCGGGACGCCGCAGGAGGTGGCCACCGAGGTCAGCCTGAACACCGCGTACGGCATCGAGCGCGTGGTGCGCGACGCCTACCGCCGGGCCCAGGCGCGGCCGCGCAAGAAGCTCACCCTGGTGCACAAGAACAACGTGCTGGTGCACGCCGGGCACCTGTGGACGCGGATCTTCGCCGAGGTCGGCGAGGAGTTCCCCGAGGTCACCACCGACTACCTGCACGTGGACGCGGCGACGATCTTCTTCGTCACCCAGCCCGAGCGCTTCGACGTCATCGTCACCGACAACCTGTTCGGCGACATCCTGACCGACCTGGCCGCCGCCGTCACCGGTGGGATCGGCCTCGCCGCGAGCGGCAACATCAACCCGAGCGGTGAGTTCCCGTCCATGTTCGAGCCGGTGCACGGCTCGGCGCCGGACATCGCCGGCCAGGGCAAGGCCGACCCGACCGCCACCGTGCTGTCGGTCGCCATGCTGCTGGAGCACCTCGGCTTCGCCGCCGAGGCCGCCGAGGTCGAGGCCGCCGTCGCGGCGGACCTGGCCGAGCGCTCCGGCACCCGCAGCACCTCCGAGGTCGGCGACGCGCTCGCCGGCCGAGTATCCGGGTAGCGGCCGGATCCGACAAGGTTCCGGCCGCGTGGGCCGGACCGCATAACCGCAGCCGATGGCTCTCGTAGGAGCCGGTGGCTGTTCGGCACGGCCCTCTGGATGCGAGTATCGACAGTGGGCCGTGCCGTTGTGCGTTCGTTTCCGGCGTTCGATCGCCGGAACGTCCCCGCGGCGGTCGCGGCCCGGACCAACCCCACGGTGAAGGAAACAGCCATGAGCACGCCCACCCAGGCGCCCATCACGTTCGACCTCAAGCCCTCCGCTCACCCGCTGCCGGCAGCGGAGCGCGAGGCCCGGCTGACCAACCCCGGCTTCGGCCGGGTCTTCACCGACCACATGGTCACCATCCGCTGGACCGAGGGCGTGGGCTGGCACGACGCCCAGCTGACGCCGTACGCGCCGCTGGAGGTCGACCCGGCGAACATGACCCTGCACTACGGCCAGGCGATCTTCGAGGGCCTGAAGGCCTACCGCCAGGCCGACGGCTCCATCGCCACCTTCCGCCCGGAGGCCAACGCCGCCCGCTTCCAGGCCTCGGCCCGCCGCCTGGCGATGCCGGAGCTGCCGGTCGAGACCTTCGTCGAGGCCGTGGAGCTGCTGGTCCAGCAGGAGCAGGAGTGGGTCCCGAACGAGCCGGAGCAGAGCCTCTACCTGCGTCCCTTCATGTTCGCCACCGAGGTCGGCCTGGGCGTGCGCCCGGCCAACTCCTACCTCTTCATGATCATCGCCTCGCCGGCCGGAGCCTACTTCCAGGGCGGCATCAAGCCGGTCTCGGTCTGGCTGTCCAAGGAGTACGTCCGGGCCGCGCCCGGCGGCACCGGCGCCGCCAAGTGCGCGGGCAACTACGCCGCCTCGCTGGTCGCCCAGGCCGAGGCGGCCGAGAAGGGCTGCGACCAGGTGGTCTGGCTCGACGCCGCCGAGCACCGGTGGGTCGAGGAGATGGGCGGCATGAACCTGTACTTCGTCTTCGGCGAGGGCGCGGACGCGAAGATCGTCACCCCCGAGCTGTCCGGCGCGCTGCTGCCCGGCATCACCCGCGACTCGCTGCTGCAGCTCGCCGCCGACCTCGGCTACGCCGTCGAGGAGCGGAAGATCTCCACCGACGAGTGGCAGCAGGCCAACGCCGACGGCACCCTCACCGAGGTCTTCGCCTGCGGCACCGCCGCCGTCATCACCCCGGTCGGCTCGGTCAAGTCCGCCGCCGCCGACTGGACCGTCGGCACCGGCGAGCCCGGCCCGATCACCATGGAGCTGCGCAAGGCGCTGCTGGCGATCCAGGGCGGCCAGGCCCCCGACACCCACGGGTGGCTGCACAAGATCGTCTGATCCTCGAACGCCCGTACCGCCTCCGGCCTGCCGCGTTTCGCATCGCGAGACGGGCGGGCCGGATCGCGGGGGGTGTGCCAGACTGCCAGCGTGTCCTCGCTTTCGCTGATTATCGGCAGCAGGCGCGCCGGTCCGCAGTGACCGCTCCCGCAGGACCCGATGCGGAGCGACCACGAGCGTCCAGACCCGCGCGCAGACCTCTCGCACCCGCGAGGGGTCTTTTGCTTTTCGGCGCAGCCCCACGGACCCAGCGGGGCACCGCCGGTCGAGCACAGCCACCCGGACCGGCCGACGGCCCCCACGAAGGGCTCGGGGACACCGGGGCCGCGCGCGCGATCCTGGACAGTGGAGCCGGGACCGGACATCCGGCCAGAGCAGTACCAGCCTCCCCGAACGGAGAACCAGGGGTCATGACCGAGGTCAGCCGTACCGACGACAGTTTCCACGTGTTCGACACCACGCTGCGCGACGGCGCCCAGCGCGAGGGCATCAACCTGACGGTGGCGGACAAGCTGGCCATCGCCCGGCACCTGGACGAGTTCGGGGTCGGCTTCATCGAGGGCGGCTGGCCCGGGGCCAACCCGCGCGACACCGAGTTCTTCGCCCGCGCCGCCGCCGAGCTGGAGCTGCACCACGCCCAGCTGGTCGCCTTCGGTGCCACCCGCCGGGCCGGCGGCAAGGCCGCGGACGACCCGCAGCTGGCCGCGCTGGTCAACTCGGGCGCGCCCGTCATCACCCTGGTCGCCAAGTCGCACGACCGGCACGTGGAGCTGGCGCTGCGGACCACCCTGGACGAGAACCTGGAGATGATCCGGGACAGCGTCGAGTTCCTCCGGGCGCGCGGCCGCCGGGTCTTCATCGACTGCGAGCACTTCTTCGACGGGTACCGGGCGAACCGCGAGTACGCCCTGGCGGTGGTCCGCACCGCGCACGAGGCCGGGGCGGACGTGGTGGTGCTCTGCGACACCAACGGCGGGATGCTGCCGGCCGGGGTCCGGGAGACCGTCGCCGAGGTGCTGGCCCGGACGGGCGCCCGGCTCGGCATCCACGCCCAGGACGACACCGGCTGCGCGGTGGCCAACACCCTGGCCGCCGTGGACGCCGGCGCGACCCACGTGCAGTGCACGGCCAACGGCTACGGCGAGCGGGTCGGCAACGCGAACCTGTTCCCGGTGGTCGGCGCGCTGGAGATCAAGTACGACCGCCGGGTGCTGCCCGAGGGCCGGCTGGCCGAGATGACCCGGATCTCCCACGCGATCGCCGAGCTGGTCAACCTGGCACCCTCCACCCACCAGCCGTACGTCGGCTACTCGGCCTTCGCGCACAAGGCGGGCCTGCACGCCTCGGCGATCAAGGTCGACCCGGACCTGTACCAGCACATCGACCCCGAGCGGGTCGGCAACACCATGCGGATGCTGGTCTCCGACATGGCCGGCCGGGCCTCCGTCGAGCTCAAGGGCAGGGAGCTCGGCTACGACCTCTCCACCGACCGGGACCTGGCCGGCCGGGTGGTGGCCAAGGTGAAGGAGCAGGAGAACCTCGGCTACACCTACGAGTCCGCCGACGCCTCCTTCGAGCTGCTGCTGCGCGACGAGGTGCGCGGCAGCCGGGACCGCTTCTACACCCTGGAGTCCTGGCGGACCATCAGCGAGCAGGGCCCGAAGGGGGTCTCGGGCAACGAGGCGACCGTCAAGCTCTGGGCCAAGGGCGAGCGCCGGATCGCGGTGGGCGAGGGCAACGGTCCGGTCAACGCGCTGGACCAGGCGCTGCGCACCGCGCTGGAGGGCATCTACCCTCCGCTGGCCACCTTCGAGCTGGTGGACTACAAGGTCCGCATCCTGGAGGGGCAGCACGGCACCGGCTCCAAGACCCGGGTGCTGATCGAGTCGACCGACGGCACGGCCACCTGGTCCACCGTCGGGGTCGCCGACAACGTGGTCGCCGCCTCCTGGCTGGCGCTGGAGGACGCGTACACCTACGGCCTGATCCGGGCCGGCCTGGAGCCCACCGAGTAGCCCCTGCCGAGCGCTCGTCCTTCGTCCGTGCGCTCGCCCCCGGGGTGGGGGCGAGCGCGTTCCGGTGTCAGCGGAGTCGGGCGAGGAGGGCGTGTTCGACGAGGGTGAT
>NZ_JBIWJF010000036.1:0-66416 GCF_044764985.1 Kitasatospora sp. NPDC093550 | reverse complement strand
GGCCGGCTCCGGATACTGGGCCGCGGAGGGGGGCCGGGGGAACCGCGCAGCGGGGCGCCCGGACCAGAAGAACGCCGCGCCGAAGGCGCGACCGCATCCGCCGCCGAAGGCGGCCGGCGGCGACAGCCGCCCAACAACACCGCCGCGCCAAAGGCGCGACCCAACCCGGTTGGGCACCGCGACCGGGGTGGCCGGTGGCGGTGCCCAACCGGGGCTAGCGGGGTGCTTCCTCGTCTTCCCGAGGGGGAGCCATCGGAGCGAGGGTGGGATGGACTTCGGCGATGCGGCGGAGGCGGCAACGGGCGTCGGCTCGGGCGGCCTTGCTCGGTGACTCCTGGCTGGCCTCGGTGAGGATGCGCGCGAAGCTGGCGAGGGCGGCGGCGGTGGGCAGCATCGTGCGGCGGGGTTGGAAGATCGCCGCACGATCGCCAAGTCGGCGGGCGGCGGCCCAGGAGCGGTAGACCTCGTGGTCGGCGGAGGTGAGTGGCTGGCGGCCGGCCAACCGGGCGTCGATCCAGTCGGCCAGGTGGCCTCCGACTTCGACGGTCGTGGTGTTCGTCCCCGGGTGGCGGAGCCGGGTCCAGCGGTCGATCTGGGTCTCCAGCACGCCTAGCCTGTCGACGGCTGGGCGGAGTTCGTCCGCCTCGCGGGTGGCCCGTGCCAGCTGGCGGTCGGCTGCCGACCGGAGGTAGCGGGTGTGCTGTGCATGGCGGTGGCGGTCCAACCGGTACTCGTTGATGATCTTTTGTCCGACCTCCTTGGCGCGGGCGCGGGTCTTCTCGGTGGCCAGTTCGTAGGTGCTGCGGTGGAGTCGGTCCCACGGGTCACGGTCGATGGGTGTGCCGGGCTCGGGGAGCGTGATGCCGTCGTAGATCCAGGAGTTGTAGACGGCGAGCCGATCGGTGTAGCTGCTGGGGCCCTCGTCCGGGTCGTACCGGCCGGAGACGAACCGCAGCCGGGTGTAGGCGTCGGGGTTGTCGGCCGCGCCGGGGGCGGCCTCGGGGTGCAGCGTGATGGTGCCGGTGACGTGGGGCGCGCGGACGGTGTAGTAAGTGAGGCCGGTCTCTGCGTGCTCGACCTCGTAACGGAGCAGCAGGCGGGTGGAGGTGTAGGTGGTGATCAAGAGTTCTCCGGGTGGCCGGCCGGGCCCGGGTGGCCCGACCTGCCGGGTTGGGTCAGCTTCGGGCGGCGGGGCCGGGCAGCAAAGGCGGCCCGCCGTGCTGCTCGGCGGCCTGGTTGATGGCCTTGGGCAGGCGGAGCACCACGACGGACTGGAGCCAAAGCAGACCGGCCACGACCGCGAGCAGCGGGTAGGTGATGAGGAGTTGGTCCCGCAGAGCGGAGGCGGCGGTAGCGGCGATGACCACCAGGACGGCGGCGAACATGCCGCGTTGAATGGTGTCGATGGTGCGGGTCAGCTCGCTCGGGGGCGGGACCGTGGGCATGGTGGAACCTTTCGTCGCTGCTGTTCGGCTGGTGGAACAGGGTGTCGGGTGGGCCTTGGGCTGCGTGGACGGCTCACCCTCCCATGGGGACGGTGCCGTGGTAGAAGCGGGGAAGGATGGTCAGCAGCGGCAGGGGGCTGCCGGGGTGGACGTCCTCGGGCCGGTAGTCGTCGCGCGGCATGGCCACGCTGATGAGGAGACAGTCCTGGCCGAGGAAGTCGCGCCCGATCCACCGCGAGGCGTAGACGGTCTGGGGCAGCCACGAGTGCTCCGCACTGCGCCGGATCGGTGCCAGCATGGACTCCGTCAGCTCCTCGACCGTGGGCGGTAGCGCGTCCGGCTCGCGCCAGCGCCAGACCGGCGGTTCGTCGCCTGCCGCTGCCGAGGGGATCGGGTTGTTCCGCATGGCCCACCGCACGAACGGCAGGGTGGGGCCGTGGCTGAACTTTCCAGGGCCTCGTCCTTCGGAGAAGTAGCGTTCGTACCGCAGGCCCCTGCCCTGGTAGCGCCAGACCAGCCGGAACTCGCCGCGCCCGCGCGCGGTGTCGGCCGACGTCTTCACCACCCATCCGTCACCGGTGTTGGTCTCGTCCGCCGGGGACCACGCGGCATGGGCATTCCAGCCGTGGCGACGGGCGTAGGCAACGACGGCGGCGACGCTGGCCGGTGTCTTCCTCGGGGCCGGGGCACCCGGCACGGCGGCGGTGCTGACGGGTTCTGAGTAGAGGGTGGTCGTGCTCAAGCTGTCCTTTCGTGGGCGGGGCTGGCCAGGGCCGGGCGGAGGGCTCCGCCCGGCCTGCGGGACGTCAGCCGGCCATGGCCGGAGTCGGCCAGGAGCCGACAGTGGGCGGGACCGCCGGGGCGGGCGGGACCTGGACGGGCGGCCAAGTCGCCTCGAACGCGCCGGTCGCAGGCGGGACGGTGGCGGCTCCCTGCTGGGCGGGTCGGCTCCCGGCCTTAGTGACCTCGACGGTGGCGAAGCGGAGGCACGCCCCAACCTCGTCAATCTGGAGCTCGGTGTAGACCTGGCGGGGCCCGTCGGCCGGCTGGTGGGTGCGCTGCTTGAGAACGCCGGTCACGACAACGCGCGACCCCTTGGCCAGGCTCGCCGCGATGTTCTCCGCGTACTGTCGCCAGGCGACGCACGGCATCGAGATGGAGTCGCCGTCGCGGTAGTTGCGGGTGGAACTGTCCCACACTCGTTCGTTGGAGATGACGGTGAAGGTGGTCCGCGCGGCTCCGCTGTCGCTGTACTTGAGCGTCGGGTTGTCCGCGAGGTTTCCGACAATGGTGATCTTGGTTTCGCCTGCCATGGTTCCTGCTCCTCTTAGCGTTCGATGTGGGCGCCGCCGCGCGGGCCCAGGGTGATCCGGAGGTCCGGACCGCCACCGAACGGCACTCCCACCCCGGCCATCTCCTCCGCTTCCGCGAGCATCTGCCCGTCGGTGATGAGGTAGAGGTCGGCGAACGACTGCTCGGTGCAGCCGGTTCGGGGGTCGCGGGCTCGGGTCCGCAGCTGGTCCGCCGCTTGGCGGATCGACTCGACGGGCTCGGGATTGCCGCTACCGGAGAACGGATTGGTGAAGTAGGCGATGTAGCGCGGGCTCACGTCCGGCCTCCGATCGTGCCGTGGTCTCTGTCAGTTGGTCGGGGGTGCCATCCCCTCCCAACAAGGACAATATTACCTCACTGGGGGTTTCTCGTCAAGCTCGAAGGCGCAGTTCGGCACGCCGGTCCGACGGCTGACGGACCGTCAGATCAACGGGCGCACCTCCCCCGTCCCCCCGACAGCTGCCTGGGGTCCGGGGCAAAGAGGCCGTCCGGGTCAAGGGCCGGCCGCAGGCCGGTGGCGCAGCCACGCGACCAACGGGAGCGCCCTTGAGGCGGGCGGCCGGCTCCGGATACTGGGCCGCGGAGGGGGGCCGGGGGAACCGCGCAGCGGGGCGCCCGGACCAGAAGAACGCCGCGCCGAAGGCGCGACCGCACCCGCCGCCGAAGGCGGCCGGCGGCGACAGCCGCCCAACAACACCGCCGCGCCAAAGGCGCGACCAAAGCCGAACGCAGCCCCAACCTCCATGTATTCTTCGGAGTTGGGCGTACATTGCGAACGGGGCTCAGTACAAGCGAGCAGCGGTCTGCTGCTCGCTTGTACTGAGCCCCGTTCGCAATGGCGGTCTTTGGTTGGATCACTTCACAGGTGGTCGGGCTGAGGCTGCTTGCCTGCGGTTCGATCGCTGGAAAGGCCATCGAACGACGTGGACTGGAACGCCCTGACCCTCTTCCTGCTGGCCGCCTTCGGCGTCCTCGGCCTGGTCGTCACGCAGTTGACCGCATTGGTCAAGCAGTTGCCCGAACTTGTCGATGCGCTCCGGAAGCTCCGCGAGTCGTTCAGGGGACGCGGAGGCGGCACTGCGTGATGTTGTCGCCTGAGCCCTCCGGTCCTCTACTCTAGAGTTCCGCTGCTCTCCGTTCGCGGGGTGCTGTGGTCTCTGGCCGGTGGATACGTGCCAACGCCCTTCGGGGTACCCGCTCGCGGGTGTGTCCACCGGCCTTCTGCATATTCAGCGGTCAGGGACGGATGGTCGGCGGGCTGGCCTGCTGGACCGGCGGCGGCTGGATCAGCTGCGCCGGGGCCGTGGTCCTGGTGGTCGGCGTGGTCCTGGTGGTGGCCGGCTGCTCGATGGTGAGGTCGGCGAGCATCGCGCGGACGGGCCCTGTGTTGCCGTTGAACGAGGCGATAGACGCCAACGTGTTGCGCTCTGGGTCGAGTCGGGTCCAGTCAATCGGGTGTCCTGCGTCGGCGGCGAGCTGGCCGAGAAAGGCTCTCTGCGCCCGTCCGTTGCCCTCGCGGAACGGGTGCAGCGCGTTGACGTCGCCGTACAGGTCGGCCAGGCCGGTGAGGAACTGGTCGCGGTCGAGGCCGCGGAGGTGGTCCTGGCGGCGGGCGAGGCGGCCGAACACGTCATCGGCGAAGCCAGGGATCATCCGGACGAGACAGAACTGGGTGTTGCCTTTGGCGATCTCGATGGAGCGGACTTCGCCGGCCCACGGGTAGATGCTGCCGAAGACCTCGCGGTGGAAGCTCTGGAGGTGGGCGAGGTCGTAGCGGCCGGGGACGGGCTTCTCCGCGATCCTGGTGAGGCGGGCGGCGGTGATGTCGGCTTCGGCGGCGGCGAGCTGCTGCTGGTCGGTGATGCCGAGCCGGTTGCGCAGGACGCCGCTGTCCGGATCAGCGTAGGGGTCGGCCATGCTCAGTGAGCCGTCTGCTCTACGCCCGGTGCGCGATGGCGGGCCTCGGCACGCTGGACCAGTTCGTCGGCGGTGATCACCCCGGCCGCGTACTCCTCCGCGTCGGTGAGGTACTCCGCGCTGGGGGTGAGACCCTCGGCTCGAACCGAGCCGGTGGCGGAGGAGACCGCTCTGCGGCGGTCCTCCGGGGTGGGGGCGGGGCGGTGCATCGGGTTGACTCCTCGGGTTCGCGCCGGGTGGACGCGGATTCTCTCATCAGCGTACGTGGCCTCTGGGAGTGGCTGCTGGTGCTCGGACGGTCGGCGGGTCGGGCGCGGCAGGCGGCCGGCTTCGGACGGCGGAGGCGGGCGCGGGGGTGGGGGCTCGATGCCCCCTCCCCCGCGGTGCCGGCCGCTCGGCCGCTCGACCCGCGCGGCGGATCGGGCGACCGGTGTCAGGCAGCGAGCTGCTGGTACTCCTCCGGCGGAGCAGGCAGGGCCTGCGGTTCCGCCCGGCTGGCCGCCCGCTCGATCACCGCAGCCTGGACGGCCGCCCAGGTTCTCTCCTGCGTGATCTTCTCGCGGAGCGTGGCCGCTTCCGTCTCCAGCTCGTCAATGACCTTCTGGTGGTGGCGGTGCCGGGCGGGGGCGTGCTGTTCGTCGTGGGCGCAGCGCAGCTCGGCCGCCCACGGGCGGGAGAGCATGTGCCGGGTGATCGCGTGGACGATGGCGGCGGTCCTGCGCTGGGTGCCCTCCGGTGCACTGGGGCAGTAGGTTCCCCCGATGTCGCGCCGGACCACCAGCCACCGATGGCTGGTGGGGTCCATCTGCTCGGGGTGGAAGACAGCCCGCTCGGCGAGCCGGACACCGTAGACGGTGGGCGCGTCCGGGTAGTTGGTGGTGAAGGGGTTTCGGTCGGGCTTGCCGTAGGTGATCTGGATCGCGTTCCCGTCGCAGCACCGGGTGTAGTAGTGGCCGGACTCCCACCCGACGGTGATGGTTCCGCCCAGCTCCGGGATTCGGTAGAGGGCGGCCCCGATCTCCCAGTCCAGGGTGATCGTGGCATGTATCCGGTAGCCGCCTTCGGTGACCAGGGTGACGTACTGCGGGCCAGTGGGCCGGGTGCTACTCACGCAGCCGCCTTGGCGAGCACCGGAGCCGTGACGTCGCCGAAGCGGGGCAGCGCTCCGGCGGCCAGCTCCTCGACGGAGGGGAGGTTGGCCCATCGGCGGGCGGCGTGGCGGTAGGCGGTGGTCCAGAGGTTGAGCTGGCTGGTGAACGCAGCCTTGTCGGTGACAACGGTCAGCAGGCCCCCCACACTGACACGCAGCTGCGGCGCGCGGGTCGGGCTCAGCTTCGCGGGCAGCGTCTCCACGACTGCCGGGGGTACCGGACGGTCGAGGCGGAGGTGCCCGGACACCGCCCCCTCGGGCTCGGGTACCGTGCCGGACTCCGTCCCGGCGAACACGCGGTCGGCGTGGTCTGCCACGCCGGTCCACGCCTTGTACGCCTCGTACGCGGGCTGCGGGTGGGCCAGGCGGACGCGGACAGACGGCATGGTCAGCAGGATCGTGCGAGCGATCAGCACCGCGTGGGCTTCGTGATTCCCAGCGAGATGGACGGCGAGATCGGCTCGGACAGTGGGCGGTCGGTGGTCGGTCGTGGCGAGGTGCAGGTGCACTGGGTCCTCCGGCGGAGTGGTGGTGTGTGGTCAGCAAGCCGGGGGTGCCCGGTGCCATCGGACACCCCCGGCTCGTTCAGGCTGGGACTCTCGCCCCCTCGGGCCTAGGCGGCAATCGGCTCGTTGATCTCGGGGTACATCGCCTCCCAGTCCTTCCCCGAGTCATCCGGGCCGGTCCCCGCGATGATCGCCAGATGCCGGCTCAGCTCATCCTCGACCTCCTCCGGCTCCTCCTCGGCGGTCAGCTCCGGATCGCCCGACTCCTCCTCGTCCTCCTCCGGCTCCTCCTCGGCGGTCAGCTCCGGATCGCCCGACTCCTCCTCGTCCTCCTCCGGCTCCTCCTCGGCGGTCAGCTCCGGATCGCCCGACTCCTCCTCGCTCTCCGAGTCCTCGTCGTACTCATCCGCTTCGGCCTGTCGGGCAGCCTCCGCCGCCGCCTTCGCTGCGGCCCGTGCTTCGGACTCCGCGATCTTTGCCCGGAATTCGGCCACCAACTCAATCTCAGGGTCAGTCAGTTCGTAGCCGTAGGCGGCCAGGAAGTCGAACCACTCCAGCGCGGCCCACTTGTCTCCATAGCCAGAGAGGGCCTGCCGGACCGCACGCTCAGCCCGAACCGCAACAGCGGCGAGCAGCACCAGCGGAAGACGCGCCTCGGCCATCCGTCGGGTGAAGCGCTCGAACCGATCGGTACGGTCGTCGTCACCCGGCGCGTTGAGGTACACCAGCACCTCGGGGCTGGTCTCGTCCGCTCCCAGCGTGTAGAGCAACCGAAGAACCTTCTTCATCATCCCCTTGGGCACCTTCTTGGAGCGGCAGAGTTCCTGGATGTACTCCACTCGCACCTCCTGGGAGATGGCCAGTGCCTCCCGGCGCTCGCGGGCGGCCTGCTCCGCCGCCGCCTTCGCGGCCTGCTCCTCGTCGCTGAGGAAGTTGTAGGAGCCGGAGACGTGGTGCCCGTACTGGTGGGGGTCACGGCAGAGGAACGTGGCCTTGAGGTCTCCCGCCTGGTGCTCGTTGAAGAACGCCGCATGCCCGGGGCAAGCTGCGTGCGTCTCGGGCGTCAGGACCACGCCGTCAGCATCGGCGAGACGGTCAACCTTCACCTCGCGTGATCCACCCCAGCTGAAAGCCTGCGGTTCGCCGACCATCCGGACGTTGATGGCAGCGAGCGCCTGGGCGGTCTCCGCTCGCAGCGCGGCCCGTTCCGCCTTCCGCCGCTCGTCCTTGATCGCCCAGCTCAGACCGTGCCCATTCTCGATCTTGGCAAGGAGTCGCTTGTACGCCTTCGGGTCGCCCTCGAACTCGGCGAGAGCCTCGGCCTCCTCGAAAGTCAGCGCGCCCTTGTCAACGGCAGCGCGGGCAGTCTTCGGCATTCCGGCCAACGCGATCGACGCCCGGACCTTCTTCGGGTCCTGCGCGACCCGGGTAGCGATTTCCTCGGCGTCAAGGCCCAGCTCGATCGACAGCTGCGCGTAGGCGTCGCCGATCTCGCTCTGCTTCATGTCCTCCCGGTGCATGTTCTCGATCAGCTGCGCGATGATGCGCGCCTGCTCGGTGGTGAGGTCGTTGCGAACAACGACGTCCACGAGTCGGCCGGCCTCGATCGCGCCCTTGGCTCGACGGTTGCCGAGGATGATCGCGATTCCGTCCTCATGGGGCGTGGCGATGATGGGCTGGACCAAGCCGTTCTCCCTGATGGACGCGACGAACTCACCGTCCAACTCGGCCTTTCGGACGTTGCGAGTGAACGTCAGCTCGTTCGGGTCGACGTCTTCGAGAAGCACCTTCCCCGCGTTCTCAGGCTGACCAGTGGGGCCGTCGGGGCTTTCGCTCGACTCGACATCGGGGGCGACGGTCAACTCGTCCAGTTCCAGCGAGGCCAGTTCATCGGTCAGCAGCTCGACGGGGGCGAATGCGGTGGTCACGAATCCTCCAACAGGTGCATGGTCTCTGTCTGTTGGTCGGGGGTGCCATCCCCTCCCAACAAGGACAATATTACCTCGTTAGGGGTTTCTGGTCAAGTATGAAGGCGCAGTTCGGCACGCCGGTCCGACGACTGACGGACCGTCAGATCAACGGGCGCACCTCCCCCGTCCCCCCGACAGCTGCCTGGGGTCCGGGGCAAAGAGGCCGTCCGGGTCAAGGGCCGGCCGCAGGCCGGTGGCGCAGCCACGCGAAGCGCCCTTGAGGCGGGCGGCCGGCTCCGGATACTGGGCCGCGGAGGGGGGCCGGGGGAACCGCGCAGCGGGGCGCCCGGACCAGAAGAACGCCGCGCCGAAGGCGCGACCGCTACTGCCCGCCACCGCGACGAGTGCCGGGGCGGGCAGCGAGGCCGCTCTGCGGAGGCCGGGCAGGTGTCGGCCGCCTCGTGGTCGATCTGGGGCTGCCAGGCGGGCCTGAGCTGATGAAGCGAGGTAGGTCAGGGCCTGGCCGAGGGCGCCGACTGACGCTCGGCGCTGCGGTCGACGGCGGCCAGCAGCCGGTGTAACGGGTCGTCGTCGACGGCCAGGTCGGGCGCGTGGACAGCGAGGAGGTCCTGCAGGACGTGGGCGTGGTGGCGGATCGAGGCGGTGATGGTGAGCGTGCTGCTCGGTGGAGCGACTGCCCCGAGGCGTTCGGGCCAGACGTTCCACTCAGTGCTGCCGTACCGGTGGTGGCGGGTGCCGGTCTCCTGGTCGCGGAGGATCATGGCGGCGACCAGGACGTGTCTGGGTAGTTGGAGCGCGAGGTGCGCGCTAATCAGAAGGTCCTGGCGCGCGGCCTTGAACGCGGCGAGGACTGCGTCGAACCGGAACGCCGCGGCGATTCCAGCCAGGCCGCCAGCACCGCACTGGGCCGGCGGGTGCAAGGCGGCGTCGGCAGTGCGGACCGTGAGGTCGATACGGCGAAGGTCCGCCAAGACCAGACGCACCCCGGCCTCCCGGCCGTCCCCCGAGCGGCTGCTCGCGTACAGGGGCCCGAGAGCGGCGGGCACCGCCTGCGCGAGGCGTTCGGCGACCGGGGCCGAGTCACCGTCGATGGTGACCAGCACGTCCAAGTCGGACCAGACGTCGAGCACCCGGCCGTCCCCGGCCGCAGACCCGGCCACCTCCAGCTTCTGCACGGAGGGCTCGTCGGCCGCCAGCGCCCGCAGCACCGGCAGAGCCTCGGCCTGCCAGCCCGCGCGGGGCAGCTCCCCGGCGCCCGCGGACGGTCCGTGGCCCAACAGCGGTTCCATCAGCACCTCCAGGTCAACCGGGTGCCAGCCGGCTCGGCCGGCACCCGGATCGGGATCAGTGGGTGTCGGCGCCGTCCCGGCCGCGCGTCTGGACGGGGACGGTGGTGTCGTACTGGCGAGCCTGGAGCAGGTACCCCTCGCGGTAGTGGGTCACGGGCTGGCGGGCCATGAGGTCGGCGTGCGTGCCTTCCTCGATGAGCCGGCCGTGGTCCAGGACGAAGATGTGGTCGGCCTTCGCCGTGGCGCCGAGGCGGTGGGTGATCAGGACGACGGTGACGCCGAGGTCGGTGAGGTGGCGGATCTGCTCGAACGCGGCGACTTCGGCCTGCGGGTCGAGCGCGGAAGTGGGCTCGTCGACGACGACCAGCGCCGGCAGTCGGTCGTCCTGGTCGGGGGTGGTCAGGCGGAGGCGGGTACGGGCCAGGGCGATCTTCTGCCACTGGCCGCCGGACAGCTGGACACCGCCCTCGAAGCCCTTGGCCAGCAGGGTGTTCCAGCCGCAGGGCAGTTCGTCGAGCACCGGCTGGAGGTCGGCGTAGTCGGCGGCAGCGTCCAGGTGCTCCTGGCCGAGAGGGACCTCGGGGCGGCCCAGCAGCAGGTTGGCCCGCAGGGTGAAGATCCACCGCTGGAAGTTCTGCGCGAGCAGGGCGACGCTGCGGAACTGCTGGTGGCGGTCGGCGGTGGCGGTGTCGACGCCGTCCCACAGCACCCTGCCCTGGTGGGGCTGGTAGACGCCGCACAGGATGTGGGCCAGCGTGGTCTTGCCCGAGCCGTTGGAGCCGACTAGGGCGACCACCTTCCCTCGCGGGATGGTCAGGCTGATTTTGTCGAGCGCCGGGGCCTCGCGGCCGGGGTAGCTGAACGTCACCTCTTCGACCGTGATCGTCTCCGGGCGCTCCGGCAGAGGCGTCCCGCCGGTGGGGATCGCCCGGCGGTGGCCGTCGCGGCGCAGCTGGTCGAGGTCACGGACGAAGAGGGACTCCTCGTAGAGGCGATTGATCTGGGAGACGAGGCCACCGATACTCGCCGACCCGGTGCGGATGGCGACCACGGCGGTGCCGGCGGCGGCGAGCGGGATGGAGCCGTCCACGACGAGCCAGCCGAGCAGGGCGAAGGCGCCGGTGGTGGCAAGGCCGGCGAGGGCTGCGGTGAGCAGGTCGGTGCGGGCGCGGGCGCCGGCGAGGCGGGCTTGCTCCTGTTCGGCGGAGGCGGCCATCTGCTCGTAGTGGTGGAGCAGGAAGGGGCCGCTCGCGTGGACGCGCTGCTCGGCCGCCGAGTAGGGGCGGATCATCATGTCCGCCAGTGCGGTGCTGGCTCGGGAGTGCTGGAGCCAGGCCCGGGTGGAGGCGTACTGGCGGCGGGCGGTGAGCACGGCTCCCCAGCCGCGCGGCGCGGTGATCAGCACCAGCATCGGCAGCAGCGCCGGGTGGAGGACGGACAGCACGCTGGCAGCGGAGACCAGGGAGAGGCCAGCGGTGAGGACGGAGGTGGCCTGGCCGATGATGTTCTGCAGGGACATCGCGCCCCAACGGGCGCTGTCGACCTCCGCGAGGAACTCGGGGTCCTCAATGGCCTCCAGCTCGGAGCGGCTCACGATGCCGAGGAACTCGACGGTCGCCCGGCGGAAGACGGCCGGCTCCAGCCGGCCGCCCGCCCACGCGGAGAGCGCTGACAGGACCGAGGAGAGCGCGGCCAGGGCCCCGACGGTGACGACCGCCGGGAGCGCGGCGCGCAGAACCTGCCCGACCTCGCCAGGCGCCAGGATCGCCGACAGGGCTCGGTTGGTCGCGATCAGCGCGGCAGCCGCCGCCAGGCCCCGCAGCACCTCGGCGCCGACAAGTGCGATCAGGGCCCAGCGGTCGGCCTGCCACGCCATCCGCCCGGCCAGGCGCAGGAAGCGAGGCATCTGGCGCGCGACCGCCCAGAACGTGACCTCCCCGCTGGCCATCTCGTGCTTGGCCCAGCCGTAGTCGTAGCGCATCGGCCCGCCGAACAGCAGCTGCTCGCTAACGGAGACGCTTTCGTCGGTCACGGGCTCGGTCGTATCGGTCGGTCGGTTCTTCAAGCGTTCTCCTCAACTATGCTGACTCTGCTACGAGTTGGGTGTTACTCGTTCCCGGGTGGAGACAGCGGGCCGGGCGCCAGGCGCTCCAGCAGCCGGTCCACGCTGCCGTCGGGCCGGTAGAGCGTGCGGTAGGCGTACGGGTGCCGTCCGCCGGGGAGCGCGGCGACGCCTTCCTCGGTGACGGTGCGGCCCTGGGTGATGGCGAGCAGCCGCTGGTCGACGTCGGCGGGCAGAGCCGCCTGCTCGCCGGTGGGCGGGCGGCGGTGGCGGCCGGCCATCTCAGGCTCCGACCAGGGCGCGCAGGTCCTCCGAGGTGTTCCAGCCGTAGGTGGAGAACCCCCGCCCGTCGCCGGAGAGGTAGGCGGTGAGGGCGGCGTGCGAGGTGGGGAACATGGGGGTGGGCAGCGCGTCGGCGTCCATCCACGAGACGGCGAGGTGCTTGTCCGGCTCGGTGTTCGTCAGCTCGCCGCGCCACGAGGTCGCGGCGAACACGGAGAGCAGGAACGGGCCCTTGCCGTCCCACCCGGCCTTGACCTGGATGGTGTGGACCAGCCGCAGCTCCTCGGGGGCGACGACCAGGCCCGCCTCCTCGTGCAGTTCGCGAGCGGCTGCTTCGTCGAGGCGTTCGCCTTCCTCGGCCTTGCCGCCGGGGACGGTCCAGGCGGGGATCTTGGACCAGGAGTCGTTGGCGTAGTGGACGCAGGCGACCTTGCCCGCCTTCTCGTCGTGGACGATGACGCAGACGGCCTGACGCAGGGACTGCATGGATGCTCCAACCGGTAGAGAAGGAAGGGGTGTTCACGCGACGGGGTGCGGGTCGCGTAGCAGGGCGAGGACGGTGCGGGCGTAGCCGAGAACCTCCTCGTCCCGGTGGTGGTCCAGGGCCCAGCGCAGGGCGGCGGGGCAGTCGATGGCGGCCCACGCCCGGCACGCCACCCGCTCCTCGGCGGTGAGTGCGCGCCCGTACCCGGTGAGGAACGCGGCGCGCAGATCGGGCCGGTGCGGGGTGAGTTGGAGCATGACCCGCATCAGGTCGCGGCGCACCGGTTCCTCGACCTGGCTGCGCTCGAAGTCGATGACGCCGACGGCGAGTTGGCCGTTGGTGTCGCGGTCGACGAGCCAGTTCCGGGGGCCGAAGTCACCGTGGCAGGTGGTGAGCGGGGTGTGCGGAGGTTCGGTACGGGTGGCCTCGGCCAGGACATCGATGTCCTCGACGGACAGCCGGGCCTCCCGGGCGCGCGACAGCGCCCGCTCTCGCTCCTGCCCCCAGGGCAGTTGCTCACCGGCGACGATGCCGGAGACCGGTTGGGCGTGGACGCGGGCCGCGAGCTGCCCGGCCTGCCGGTACACCTCGCGTTCCTCGGCGTCGGTGAGGGCGGTCCTGACGACGGGCGTGCCGGGCAGCGCCGCGGTGACGACGAGCAGCGATAGGCAGTCCTCGGCCAGCAGCATCGGGGCTCGGCCGGGGCCGAGGGCCGGTGCGAGGTGCCGGTAGGCGGTGGTTTCCCGCCGGTGCATGAGCGCGTTCTTGTGGCGCTTGGCGAACAGGCGGCGCCCGTCCGGGTCGGCGACTTCCCACACGACGGGGTCGCCGGCACGGCTGCGGGAGCGCGTACCCAGCAGGTGGCAGGGGCCCACCGTGGCGCGCAGCAGGTGGTCCACGTCGTCCGGGACGGTGGGGGCGCTCATGCCGGCCACCCGACGGTCGACAGCGTGCCGCCCCGTACGATCTCGCCGAGCGCGTGGGCGGTGTAGGGCACGGTATTGCTCGGGAGCCCGTCCAGTGGCCACCACCGCAGCTCCCCGCACTTGTGCGGTTCGGCGTTACGGACCCGGCCGTCGTAGCGGGCGGGCCGGAAGAACAGCTGGAGGCGGCTGCGGCCGTCGTCGGCGTCGAGGTGGTGCAGGGTGTGGACCAGGGTGAGGTCGTGCTCAGCGATGAGGATGCCGAGTTCCTCCTCGGCCTCGCGCGTCATCGACCGGGTGACCGTCTCACCCGGCTCCATGTGTCCGGCCGGAACGTGCCACAGGCCGTTCGCGTAGCTGGTGTTGCGGCGCCAGCCGAGCAGCACCAAGCCCTCGTCGAGCAGGACAAGGTGCACGCCGACGACCAGGGTCGGCGGCTCCGTTCCGGGCGTGCGGGTTGCCGGGCGCGCCGGATGGCCGGTGTCGTCGATCCGAGTCACGAGCTGCTCCCGCGGAGGGCGAGTTCGGTGAGTTGGTCGAAGCCGATCACTGAACGGGCTCCTCGATGTCGCAGGCTGCCACCGAGCGCAGGTGGTCCTCGAAGAAGCGGCGGGCATCGCCGCCCATCCGGGCGAGCATCACCAGGGCGGACAGCGCAACGTCGCAGGTCTCCCGGCGCACGTCGTCCCAGTCGTGCGAGAAACCCTTCCGAGGATTGACGCCGAGCGCCCCGATGACTGCTTCCGCGACCTCGCCGGACTCCTCCTGCAACTTGAGGGCCTGCACCGTCCACCGCTGCTCGTCACTGCGGTCATCGTGCAAATCAAGCCTTGCGGCAAGGGAGTTGACCGTTTCCCAGATCTGTTCCATAGGTGAGGATCCTGTCCGTGTTCGAGTGGGCCGATCAAGTACGCCGCCGATATGGCGGTTCCCGGCGAGCCCGGGGCATTTCGATTCCCCCGCCGGGTCCGGGCTCGCGTACAACAGGCTGATCTGGCGAGGGTGGTCACGCGACGGGCAGCGCCGCGATGCGGTCGTTGAGTCGCTTGACGTCCCTGGTACTGGTGAGGGCCGTGTACTGGTTGAGGCTGGCGGTGTACCAGCCGAGGGCGACGTCCGGCTGTCCGGCGCGCTCGGCGGCCTGGCCGAGGAACTCGGTGGTGCGGGCGGTCCAGTGGCGGTGGCCGACGTCGGCGAATTCGCGCCGGGCCTGGACGAGCGCGGCGACGGCGAGATCGTGCTGGCCGGCGAGGGAGTAGCCCTCGCCGAGGTAGGACAGTGCCCTTGCGGCGTTGAGCGGGTCGGTCGGTTGGAGGCCGGTGAGATCGGCACGGGCCATGCGCAGGACGGGAAGGGCGAAGTCGGCGTGACCCTGGCGGGCGGCGGCGGAGCCCAGGAGCATTTCGGCGAGCCTCGCGCCCCTGCGGTCGTCGAGGTCGGCGTAGAGGCCGAGGGCGTCCCCGAGGAAGATCTGGGCCTCGTCGTTGAGCCCGGCGTCGTGGAGGGCCGCCCCGATTTCGGAGGTGTACTGGGCGACGCCGGCGCGGTCGCCTGCCGCGTGAGCCAGGGCTGCGGCTCGGGAGTAGTGGGTGGCGGCCTCCGAATGGCGTTCGGCGGCGACCAGGCCCAGGGCGAGGACGGAGGACATCTCGCGGATTGCCATCGGGTCGCCCGAGCGGAGCGCGGCGCGCAGGCCGGCCTCGTACACGATGATCCACATCGTTACGTCGCGGTGGTAGTAGAAGAGAGGCCACAGGTCGGAGGCGAGCGCGCAGGCAACCGCCGGGTCGTCGCAGAAGACGGCGGTGATCATGGCTGCTCCGACGGCAGGGGCGATGGCCTCCAGCCAGGCGAGGGCCTCGTGTCGGTGGGTGAAGCGGAGCGGCTCCACCGGGTGCCCGAGTAGCGATGGTCGGGGCAGGGCGCGGTGGTGCGGGGTGAGGAGCTGGGCGCAGGCGCGGGTGGCTTGGAGCAGGTGGGTGAGGTAGCCAGCAGTCGCTTCGGTAGCGGCGAGCCTGGCTGGTGATCCGACGCCGATGGCGGCGGAGCGCACGACAGGGCGCAGCGTGTAGAGGTCGCCGCGGGCGGCGGCGCGCTGGGCGGTGTCGAGTAGGCCCCGGGCGGCCAACTCGGTGAGGATCACCCTGGCCTGGTCGCGGGTGGTGCCGGTCGCGGCGGCGCTGGAGGCGAGGTCGAGGTCGGGAGCCGGGACGAGAGCGAGCCGCTGCAGGAAGCCGGCCTCCCGCGGGGACAGGTGGGCGAGGGCGGTGTCGACGGCGTCGCGCACGGGGGTGTCCGATCGGGTCGTGCCTGACGGGGAGGGTGAGGGCAGGCCGGCGCTCAGCGGCAGGTCCGGCTGGAGGACGAGTTCGGCGGCGGCGAGCACGATCGCCAGCGGCATCCCGCCGTGGAAGGCGACAAGGGCCGCTGCCCCGTCCGGGTCGCGCCCGGTGCGTTCCTCGCCGACGATCCGCGACAGCAGCTGCAGACCGTGCTCGGCCGCGAGCGGTTCGAGGTGGTGGTGGACGGCACCGTGGGTAAGCAGTGCCGGCAGCGGCTTGCGGCTGGTGACCACGAGCAGGCAGCCCGGTGTGGCCGGGACGAGCGGCAGCATCTGCCCGGCATCGGTAGCGTCCTCCAGCACCACCAACAGGCGCCGCCGGGCGGTCTCGCTGTGCCACAGGCCGAGCAGGTCCTGCTCAGCCCAGGGCAGCGGGGCGTGCTCACCGAGGCCGAGCGAGCGCAGCAGCGACCGCGCGACCTCGGCGGCCGTGGCGGGGCCGCCCGGGGCGTCGGCGCGTAGCCGGGCCACCAGCTGGCCGTCGGGGTATCGGTCGGCGACCTGGTGGCTCAGCTTCGTGGCCAGAGTTCGCTTGCCGACACCGTCCGGGCCGGTGATCACCACGACTGGCGCGCTCCCGTCCGCCGCCGTCCGGCCGAGGACGGCGCCCAGGAACAGCAGGGACTGCTCCCGGCCGGTGAACACCGCTGGGAAGGGGGCGAGTTGGCACGGAACTGGCACCGGCGCCGGGGGCGGGCCCGGGTGGAGATGCATGCCTGCGGTGATGTGTCCGGCCCGGACGGCGACCCCCGCCCCGGAGCCGCCAGCGGTCCTGTGCACCTCGCCCCCGCCCACTACGCGACCACGGCGGCCGGCACCGCCTGCTCGACGGCGGCACGAGGTCGGGACAGGTTGGACCGGCCCGCCCGGGACCAGAGTCGGACGGCGGCATCGGCCAAGGCCCAGTGCGAGAACGCCTGCGGGTAGTTCCCGAGCTGGCGCCTCGCGCGGGGGTCGTACTCCTCGGCGAGCAGGCCGAGGTCGCTGCGCAGGGCCAGGAGCCGGTCGAACAGCCCGGTGGCCTGGCCGTAGCGGCCGATAACGGCGAGGCCCTCGGCGAGCCAGAACGAGCAGGCGAGGAAGGCACCCTCATGGCCGGCAAGGCCATCCACGTTGGCGACGGGCTCCTCACGGGTGGCGTAGCGCAGCACCAGGCCGTACTCGGTGAGGTCGCTCTGGATGGCCTCGACGGTGGCGATGACGCGCTGGTCGTCGGCGGGCAGGAAACCGACCTGGGAGATCAGCAGCAGGGAGGCGTCGAGGTCCTCGCCGCCGTAGTACTGGGTGAACACCCCACGCTCGGCATCGACGCCGCGGGTGCAGACATCGTGGTGGATCTCCCCGCGCAGCGCGGCGAGGCGCACCAGGACGGCCGGGTCGGCATTGGGGCGGCGTTCCAGCAGCCGCAGGGTGCGGTCCACGGCGACCCAGCACATGACCTTGGAGTGGGTGAAGTGCCGCGCCTCGCCGCGGATTTCCCAGATGCCCTCGTCCGGCTCCCTCCAGCGCAGCTCTACCTGAGTGATCAGGGCGAGGAGCAGGGCGTCGATCTTCGGGTCCGCCGGCAAGCCCGTGTCCTCGGCGAGCAGCAGGGTGTCTGCGAGTTCGCCGAAGACGTCGAGCTGGAGCTGGCCGGCGGCGCCGTTGCCGATCCGCACCGGCCGGGATTCCTCGTACCCGGGCAGGTGGTCCAGGACTTCCTCGTCGAGGTCGGTGTCGCCGTTGAGGCGGTAGATCGGCTGGAGGCGCGCGGGGGTGACCGCGTCGATGAGCCAGCTCCGCCAGCGCCGGGCCTCCTCCAGTTGTCCGAGCCGGACCAGGGCGGCGATGGTCAGCGCGCTGTCGCGAAGCCACACGAACCGGTAGTCCCACTGCCGCTCGCCGCCGAGCTGCTCGGGCAGGGAGGTGGTGGGCGCGGCCACGACGCCGCCGCCCGGGTGGCACATGACCTTCAGGGTGAGGGCGGAGCGCACCACGGCATCGCGGTAGGGGCCGCGGTAGGTGCACCCGCGCGCCCACTGGTCCCAGTACTCCAAGGTCGCGTCCAGCTCGGCGAATGCGTCCGGTGGGACGGGCGCTGGCCTGTTGGAGGGCTTCCAGGTGAGCGAGAGCGTGATGCTCTGGCGGGCGTGGAGGGAGAGGTCAGCCCGGCACACCCCGTCGCGGTTGACGGTGTGGGAGGGGCCGTCGAGCCAGTACGAGTGCGGATACGTGGTAGCCGACAGGCGCGGGGTGCCCTGGTTGAAGCGCTGGATGGTCGGCAGCGTGGCACCGTAGTCGGTACGGGGGCGGAAGACGGAGGCGACGCGCACCACGCCGCTGACGCACTCGACGATCCGGATGATCTGCGGTTCGGCGTTGTCGGTGACGTCGGGGGCGGGCATGAAGTCGGTGATCGCGAGAGTGCCGGTGTCGGTGTCCCACTCCTGGCGCAGGACCATGGTGTCGCCCAGGTACTGGCGACGGTCGGCGGCCGGTGGCGGGGAACCGTCATAGACGGCCGGGCCGACGCGCCAGAAACCGTGCTCCTCGCCGCCGAGCATCGAGGCGAAGACGGCCGGGGAGTCGAAGTCGGGCATACAGGCCCAGTTGATGGCGCCGTCCGAGCGCACCAGCGCGGCGGAGCGCGTGTTGCCGAGGAGCGTGAGGTCCTCGATCCGGAACGGAGCAGGGGCGCGGAGCATGGAGGTCCTGACGTGGGTGGGAGGGGTGGTGGTCAGCCCCGGACGGTGGTCGGGGTGGCGAGCGCGGTGAGGGCGGCGGCGACGGTGTCGGCGAGCGTGTCCGTGACGGGCAGCCACGGCATGAGGTGCGCGAGCAGGACGCGGTTGGCCTGCTGGACGGGGTCGGCCGGGTCGCATCCGACAACCACCGTCCCGCCGTACGGGGAGAACAGGCCGGCCTCGTAGCAGTCGTGCACGCGCACGTGGCCGATCGGGTTCCAGAACAGGACGGCGCTCGTGCGGCGGATGTTGCGGTCCTGCCAGCCGAACGGCGCCCACGCGGCGTAGGGGTCGGTGGCCCGGTTGCGGGAGGGCCGCGGGTTGAGGACGGTGCCCTCGAAGCCGGCGCTCGCCAGCAACTCGACCGCCTCCCACTGCCAGTCCGGGCAGCCGACGGTCGCCCCGGCGAGGAACACCGACGGCAGGGCGTCCGGCTCGTACGGCTCCGGGGCCTCGATGTAACGCAGGGACGCGGTGGTGAAGGCACTGCCGAGGGCGGTGCCCCGCTGGTGGACGGGTGGTGAGGACATCGGCTCTCTGTGGTCGACGGGGTGCGGCCCTGGCCCGAACGGCCGCCATGGGTGGAGCGGGGTGAAGCTCAGCCGCTGCGGCTGGCGCCGGATCGGCGGGAGTCCTGCGGGGGTGCGCGGTGGTTGACCAAGCGGTCGGCGACGCCGAGGGTGGTCAGGGCAGCTGCGGCGAAGATGCCGAGGTAGATGGGCTGGCCGATCTCGGCGAGGTGCTCCAGCAGGTAGAGCGCGCAGCCGCCGACGAGGACGCCGAGCAGGAAGCACAGCACGGCGAGGACGATCCGCCCGGGTTTCGGCCGGGCGCTCACGGTGCCGCGCTCTTCGTCTCGGCGGTGCGGGCGAGCGGTTCGGCCGGCCACGTGGGGTCTATGTCGCTCAGCAGCACCAGGCCGGCGAGGACCCCGACGACGACGGCCT
Source organism: Kitasatospora sp. NPDC093550 (assembly GCF_044764985.1). Classification (NCBI taxonomy): domain Bacteria; kingdom Bacillati; phylum Actinomycetota; class Actinomycetes; order Kitasatosporales; family Streptomycetaceae; genus Kitasatospora; species Kitasatospora sp. NPDC093550. The sequence goes on along the minus strand of NZ_JBIWJF010000036.1, from coordinate 47,084 downwards.
GGGGTTGGGAGTCGACGTTCAGCGCGGTGAGGAGGGTCTTGGTGTAGGTGCGCATCGTCGTCGGGGAGATGCCGAAGTCGGCGGTCAGCTCCGGGGTGCTGCGACCGCCCGCCCAGCCGCGGAGGATCTGCGACAGCCGCGGGGCGAGGGAGGGCTTGATGGTCAGCGCCCCGCTGGGGTGCACGGGCTGGGTGACGATCCGGTGGGCGGTGGCCCAGCCCGCGAGGTGGAGCAGGGTGCGGGTGCCGGTCGTGACGAGGACCGCCTCGGTCGCGCTGCGGACGTCGTCCAGGCGCAGCCGCGTCTCGGGGTCGGCTGCGATCTGCTCAAAGCTGGCTCCGGCGGCGGCCAGGACGATCAGCCGACGCTCGGCGGCGGCGAGGGCGGGCAAGGGGGCGGTGGGCACAGCGGCTTCTCCAACAGCGCGGTTCGGACGGCTCACAGGTGCTGCGGGATCGGCGCTGCCGGTGCCGCCAGGTGGAACAGCAGACGGGCTCCGAACCGCTCGGCCTGCCCGGTGCCGACGACCAGCACCAGGTCGCCCTCGGCGGCCAGCTCGCCGATGCGCTGCTCGGGGCCGGGCTCGCGCGGTCCCGAGCGGGCGCGCTGGACCTTGCCGTCGCCGAGCATGCGGCGGGCGGCCTGCTCGACGACGTCCAGCGGGTCGGGCACGGTGTGGTGGGACAGCGTGGTGCTGACCGGCAGCAGCAGCGCGTGGTCCACCCCCTTGAGCGCGGCGCCGAGGTCGGCCGCGTGCTCGTTGGTGCGGGCGATGCCGTCCGGCTCCAGGACGACGAGCAGGGAGCCCTCGGTGAGCATCCGGGCGGCCTCCACGTCCTGGGCGACCTCGCGCGGGTGCCGGGCCCGGGAGTTGACCACCGCGATGCCGCGCTGGGTACCGACCGTGGACAGCGAGCGCTCCACCCCGCGGAAGGAGGCGGCGCGATCGGCGACGGCCTGCGGCTCCTCGCCGAGGACCAGGGCGGTGGCGATGGCCGCGCACACCGCCAGCGCGTGGTGGCGGCCGGCCACCGGGAGGACGAAGGCGTGGTCCCTCTCCTGGTAGCGCAGGACGACGCGGAAGTCCTCGCCGGTCCAGCGCGGGGTCATGATCCACACGGTGGAGGCGGGGTCGGTGCCGACGGTGACCACCCGCTGGCCGGGAACGGGACGGTCGCCGAGGCGTTCGCGCAGGTTCGCCACGCTGATGTCCCAGGTCGGCAGGACAACCACGCGCGCGTTGCGGGCGAGCCGTTCGGCGGCGTCGAGCCCGGCGATGTTGTCCTCGAAGTGCGGCGCGTTGGCACTGGTTGCGAGGATCAGCGCGGCGGTGAACTTGGGCTCGGTGTGAAGGAAGTGCGGGGCGGGTCGGTGCTGCCAGGCAGCGGGCGGAGCGGCCTCGTGGGTGCCGGCGTCCGGGCACAGATCCACGACGATCCGGCTGCCGCCGCCCGCGTTCCCGGCCACGCCGTCGCGGGCCGGCGCGGTCAGCACCCAGCCCGTCTGCCCGTCGTCGAGGACGTGCGCGAGGGCGGCTGCCGCGGTCGCGGTGCTGTGACTGCCCCCCACGGCCACCGCCCCGGAGGCGGCCTGGACGGAGATGGCCTTGAGCGCGAGGGCACGTGGGAGGATCGGCAGCCGCAGCACCTGGGCGCGATCCAGCTCGGGGTGCGGCCCGGCGACGACGCCCGACCACACCACCGCCGTACGGTCGGTGCGCACGTGCCCGGCCTCGAACCCGACGAGGACCCGCACCCCCGTCGCTTCGAGCGCGGCGACGACGGGGCTGTGCTGGTCGGCCTCGCGGATGCTGCCGGTGACGTCGGCTCCCGCCTCGGCCAGCCACCGGGCCAGGCCCTCCATGCCGGGGGTAGCGACGTCGACCAGGTGCACGGCCGCCAACAGACCGGGCACGACCGGAAGCGCCTGGGTGCCGACAACGGTCTCGGGGCGGGTGGTGGTGTCCATGATGTTCTCCAACAGGGAAGCAGGGTGTGGGGGTTGGGCCCGGGTCGGGCACGGGGAGGGGGATTCGACCCGCGACCGGCCCGGGGCTCATGCCTGGACGAGACCGCGCTCGACCTCGGCGTCGGTGACCACACGGGCGTGGTGGTCCAGGTCCATGCGGGCGATCCGGGCCAGGTGCGCAACCACCCGTTCCTCCAACAGCGCACCGGCCAGCGTGCTGGCCTCGAACGCGGCGAGGGCCTCCTCCAGCGACTGCGGCACCAGCGGCACGTCCCGCTGCTCGTAGGCGTCGCCGCCGGTGGGCGGCGGAGGCTTGAGGCCGGCCTCGATGCCGTGCCGGATGCCGGCGAACACCGCGGCCAGGGCGAGCATCGGGTTGGCGTCCGCGCCCGGCAGCCGCACCTCCAGCCGCAGGCTGCGGCCGTGGCCGACCACCCGTACCGCGCACGTCCGGTTGTCCCGGCCCCAGGCGAGCCGGGCCGGCGCGAAGGAGTGCGGCTGCAGGCGCTTGTAGCTGTTCACGTACGGCGCCCACATCGGCGCGACCTCCGGCAGCACCGTCAGCAGCCCGGCTACCGCCTGCTCGCCCAGCTCCGACAGCTCGGTCCCGTCCTGCGGGTCGGCGGTCAGCACCGGCCGGTTGTCGAAGTCGGCCAGCGACACGTGCAGATGCAGGCCGCTGCCAACCCCGGTGGACGGGGCCGCCATGAACGACGCCATCAACCCGGTGTCCTCGGCGACCGTCTTCGCGGCGTGCTTGAACAGCATGTGCTGCTCGCACGCCGCCGCCGCCTCCCCGTACGGGAAGGTCACCTCGATCTGACCGGGGGCGCCTTCGCTCTTGACGGCCTCGACCGGCATGCCGGCGGCGGCCAGGACCTGGCGGAGCCGGCGGCCGAACTCCCGCACCGTGGGCGGCTGGTCGAGGGCGTAGTCACGGTTGTCCCGGGCTGCGGGGCGAAGTCCCCGCCAGCCGGCCGCAGCCGCGTCCCGGGCGGTGCCCTCGTAGAGCACGAACTCCGTCTCGATCCCCACCTCCGGAACCACACCGAGCCCGGCGAGCCGGTGCAGCTGCTCGGCCAGCACCGTGCCCGGAGCCAGCGGGTGCGGGTAGCCGTCGCTGATCGGCTCGGCGAGTACCAGCGCGGTGCCCGGCAGCCATGGCAGCACCCGGGCCCGCCGGGTGTCGGGGAGCAGAGCGACGTCGCCGAAACCGCTCGTCCAGGAGAACGGCCCGCTGACCGCCGGGGTCATGCCCAGGTCGGTGCCGAGCACGTACCCGCACATCTCCGGGGACAGCGCCCCCGACCGCAGCCGCTCCACCAGCTGGGCCGCGTCGTACTCCTTGCCTTTGAGGCGGCCCTGCGCATCGACCGTCGCCAGCAGCACCGTGTCGATGCCGAGGGCCGAGATCAGATGCTCCAGCGGCCCGGTCGGCGAGAGCGCCGCCGTCGGGGGCTTGGCCGCGCGGGAGCGGGCGGCCAGCATCGTCGCCCTCATACGATCTGCGCCTCGACCCGGGCCAGGTGCGGGTCCTCCACCACCGGCACGGAGAACTTGTTGCCGGCCAGCTTCCACCACGCCCACGCCAGTAGGAGGACCACCGCGAGGGTGATAGGCGCGTAGTTGAACGTCTCGATGGTCACGGGGGCGCGCTGCGGCAGGCACACCAGCACCGTCAGGATCACCACCCACACCACGGCGGCGATCCCGATCGGCCTGCTCCACCGGCCCAGGTTCCACGGCCCGGGGACGAACCGGCTGCCCTGCCGCAGCCGCAGGTAGACGGGGATGATGTAGGAGGGGTTCATCCCGATGACGTTCACGGCCGTCACCGCGCCGTAGGCGACCGGAGACCAGAGCGAGGGGACGGCCAGGACGAAGGCGACCGACACCGCCAGCCACACGGCGGGAACCGGCACGCCGTTGGCCGAGACCCGGCGCCACGTCGCCGAGCCGGGCAGCGCACCGTCCCGCGAGAAGGCGTAGATCATCCGGCTCGCGGCGGTGGTCTCCGCGCTGCCGCAGAACAGCTGGGCGCCGATCACGACGAGCAGCAGCAGCTTCGCGCCGGTCGTCCCGACCGCGTCCAGGAAGATCTGGGCGGGCGGCACGGCGGCGGCAGACACGCCGGCATAGTCCTGGACGGCGAACAGCAGGCCGGCCAGCAGCACGAACCCCGCGAGCAGGGAGACGTAGATCGAGCGGACGATGCCGCGCGGCGCGGCGACCCGGGCGTCCTTCGTCTCCTCCGACAGGTGCGCGGAGGCGTCGTAGCCGCAGAAGGTGTAGCCGCCCAGCAGCAGACCGATCGCCGAGACGTAGAGGGGGTTCGTCCAGCCGGTTCCGTTTTCGAAGTGCGTGAACACCCAGGAAAGGGACTGGTGGTGGGAGGGGACGACGGTGAGCACGGTGACGATCAGGGCGACGCCCAGCAGGTGCCACCACACCGAGACGCTGTTGAGCAGGCTCACGACGCGGACCCCGACGACGTTCAGCAGGGCGTGCAGCACCAGGACGCCCGCGAAGATCGTCAGGATCAGGCCCGGCGTCGGGGCGACTCCCCACTGCAGCCCGGCGAACGCGGCGATGAAGCTGGCGGCGCCGTAGTCGATGCCGGCGATCCCGCCCAACAACCCGAGGAGGTTCAACCAGCCGGTCGTCCAGCCCCACCGCGGACCGCCGAGCCGCTGGGCCATGTAGTAGAGGCCGCCGGAGGTGGGGTAGGCGCTGGTGACCTCGGCGAGCGCCGCGCCGACCAGCAGCACGGCCAGGCCGACGGCGACCCAGCCCCACATCATCACCGCCGGGCCGCCGGTCACCAGCCCGAACCCGAACAGGGTCATGCACCCGGACAGGACGCTGATCACAGAGAAGGAGACGGCGAAGTTGCCGAACCCGCCCATCCGGCGGACGAGTTCGGGCTCGTAGCCCAGTGACCGAAGATGCTGGTCCTCGGGTCCGGACGCGGTGCGCTGAGGCCAGGACATGGCGAAACCCCCAGGGGAAGTCGGGTAGTGGGCCCGGTACGGCGCCGGGCGGAAGACTGGTCGACGGTGGTCAGCCGGCGGCGTAGGACTGGGCCATTGCTTGCCGCAGCAGCTCGCTGGGCCGGTCCGTCAGGTTCTGCCAGGGCTGAGCGGAGATGAACGGGGCCATCGTGGCGAAGACCTCGGCGGCCTCACGGCGTTGGCGACTGGCCCAGAGCGCGTGGGCGAGGTGGCTCTCATCCGTAACCGGCCACCGAGTGCCCCGTTCGCGGGCAGCCTGCCAGTGGCCGAAGGCGCGTAGCACCGTGTCGCGGACCGTCTCGTCGTCCGTCCATTGCAGTTGGACGGCCTCCTTGCGCTCGGCGCGGCGGTAGCGGTCGACGTACAGGTACAGCGGTAGCGCGTGGAGAGCGGAACCGCCTGGTGCGCCGGGCAGGTAGGTGGCCAGGAACTCCGTCGCAGGGCCAACCTCACCGCGGGCCAGCCAGAAGCGGAGCATCCGATGAAACACCTCCCGCCCCCAGGGGTCGGTCCGGCGAGCCTGGTCGAACAGCCCCCAAGGACCGACCGGGAGCATCAGGTCCGGAGCCGGAACCTTGTGTTCGAGACGAGCCTGTTTGAGATCCAGCTGCGCGAGGGTGAGCAGCCCAAGCCACGGCACTGGATCGCCCCCGAGCACTGAAGCCGCCAGCCAGCACCACTGCCGGGCACCGCCTTCGAGCGCGACGGCGTCGCGCGAGTCGGGCTGCCGCTGGCCGACCAGCAGAGCCTGATCGACAGCCACGCGGGCCCGCAGCGTCGTCAGGCCGAACGCGGCAGGCTCCTCGGCGCCCCAGTGGTGCAGGACGTCGTTGTGGCCGGCCACCGCGCCGAGGACCTGGGTGCGCGACGCCCACAAGCCAGGGTTACCCCAAGAACGAGCCAGAAGCGTGCGCGTCGACCACCACTGCCCCTGCCGCAACTCTTCTACTGCGGACCGCAGTTCACCGTCGTGACCAGCGGGGTGTTGCACGAGCTGATCGTCAGCCGTAGGCGCTGATGGCATGACCTGTTCCCCCTTCGTGGTCTGTCGGATGCCGTCCCGCCTGACCGGAGAACCGAAGCCGTGGGCAGGGCGGCCAGTAGGTAGCCGGAGACACCTTCGGTTGAGCAGGCAGACGGGGCTGACCGGATCACCTCGCAACTGCGGTTCAGTGATCGGCGACTCACTGTCTCGCCTTGGCCAGAGCAGCGCCACGACAGCCAGGTGTCATCTGTCGCATGGCGAAGTCAGCAACACGTCATCGAGGAGTCATCTCGTCAGATCACGCTATGGAGAGGCTCCTTGTCGGGTATTGCTTGAGCCAGGCTCTCCCCGCGCAGTTCGCGGTCGGGCCAGGTTGAGACCACGGGGGCGGAGGCCGCGATATGGCGAACAGGACGCTACTGGGTGCCCTGATCGAGAAGGAAGGATGGGAATTCCCGGACTTCCTAAGGGAGTTCAGGAGCGCCGGGAACGAGCTGGCGCGCAACCTCAAGGACCCGCGGTTCCGCAACCTGGACATGTCTGAGTCGACGTTCCGGCGCTGGGTCGCGGGGACGGTCAGCCGGCCGACAGGGGTGTTCGTGCAGACGATCCAGCACCTGTTCGACAACAGGCCGATCGCCGAACTCCTTGCCCCGCCCCGAGAGGGAGACCCGACCGCACTATCCCGGCAAGACCTTGAAAGAGAACTCGCGATGACCGCACGCGAAGCATCCGACCACGCCGCTTCCGTTGCGTCCGCCTTCCTCTCCGACCTGTCCATAGAACAGGTCCAGGAAGACGTGCGCCGACTCGCCCGCACCTACAACAATCGGCCGCCGTTCGACGTGCTCCGCGAAGCCCGGCAGCTTCGGGCAGATGCCGAGGAGCTCCTGGACCGCACCCATATCCCCGAGCAGAGGCAGCAACTGCTGATCGTGATCGGCCAGACGACGGCCCTGCTCGCCATGACGGCATTCGACCTCGGCTCCCTGGGCGAAGCGACCCGGCTCGCCCGGTCTGCCGGCATGTACGCCGAAGCCACCCGCTTCAACCCGCTGGCCGCGTTCGCGGCCGGCACGCTCGGCATGCTTGCCTACTGGGAGGGCCGCCCCAGCGAGGCGATCCGCTTCATTCGCCAAGCCAACTCATTCGCCGGTGTCGGCGCGGCCGGCCGGACCCGCATCGCCGCCATCGAGGCCAGGGCCTATGGGCACCTCGGCGACCGGCAGCGGGCAACGGCCGCGGTCGAGCGCGCACTCGACCTCGACCCCGCAGAGGTGGACGACCTCCACGATGAGGTCGCCGGGGAGTTCCTTCACGGCCCCGAGCGGATCTCGCGCTCGCACGGCACGACGTTCCTGCTCCTACGCGACGGAGCCGGTGCCCAGGAGCACGCCAGGCGTGTGCTGGAGCTGCAGGCCGCCCTGCCCGAGGCCCAGCGGCTTCCCCGGATCGAGGCGGAGGCCCGCGCGGATCTCGCGGCAGCGCTGATTCTCGGCAGCGAGCTGGACGAAGCCGCCGAGGTCCTGGAGCCCATCAGGGCGCTCGCCCCTGAGCGCCGCGCTGCGGGTCTGGTCGAGCGAGTCGTTCATGTCGGCCGTCTGCTCGCTACGGAGCCGGTCAGGACCTCGCCCGGTGCCATCGCGCTCAAGGAGGCGCTTGAGGAATACACCCGGGTCGCTGCCCCGAGGCAGATCGGCGGCAGCATCTCGCGACTGGCGATCGAGTAGGTCACCTAAGCCGGTGTGGGTGGGTGGCCCCTGGTCCACCCACCCACATCAACCCGGTCAGTGTCGAGCGCTGGCGGCGGCGAGGATCTCCCGTTCCCGCGCGGGGTCGATTCCGTGGGCAGACGCGCGGGGGTGTGGGACCGGTGCGTTGCCGGCCTGGAGCCACTCCCAGGTGTCCCGTACCGTCTCCTCCAGAGAGCGGCAGGTGAAGCCGGCCGCGTAGGCGGGTTCGGAGTCGACCAGCCAGACGCCCTCGTTGGTCCGCCACAACGGCAGCTCCGTCCACTGCCGCACCTTGTGCTCCAGCAGCACCCCGTCCGGTACCCAGCGCAGTTCACCCCGGTTTCCCGTCACGTCCAGGCACGCCTGGAGGAAGCTGCCCATCGTGTCCCGGCCGATCGGTGCGGTCACGTTGTGGACCCCTCCACCGGGCCGCTCGGCGGCATCGACGGCGAAGCGTGCGACATCGCGCACGTCGACCGGCTGGATGGTCTTGCCCGCACTGCCGGGGGCGAGAATCTCGCCGCCCTGCTCGGCCCGCCGAAGCCACCACGGGAGCCGGCCGACGTACTCGCCCGGGCCAAGGATCACCCCAGGGCGAAGCAGCCAGGATCGGTCGGAGCCGAAGGTCTCGACCACGGCCCGCTCGCCGCCGGCCTTCTGACGGCCGTAGTGGAGATCGGGGCCCAGCCAACCCTCCGGGTTCCGGCCGTAGTCGCTCCCGGCGTCGGCGGGCCCGTCCATGAGGGGGTCGCCGACCTTCAGCGGGTGGTCCGGCCACCCCGCGTACACCGACACCGTCGAGACGTAGACGTATCGGTCGGTGGCGCTCTCCAGCGCCCTCGCTCCCGCGAGCACTACCTTCGGCGGCTGCTCGCCGGCCGAGGTGTCGATCACCGCGTCCCACGGGCCCTGCGCAGCCAGCCGGGCCAAGTCCTCGACCGATGTCCGGTCTCCCAGCACCTGTTGAACGCCGGGGAGGGCGACTCCCGACCGCCCCCGGTTGAACGTCGTCACGCTCCAGCCGCGCCTGAGCGCCTCCTCGACCACGGCCTTGCCCAGAAACCAGCCTCCGCCGACCACCAAGATTTCCATGCTCGGCATCCTGCCCAGAACCGATGCCCGCTGGCCACCCCGCCGGAGTGCTCAGGCCAAGGAACCACAGCTCACGGCCGTGATCGTGGCGAAGATGACACCTCGATGACACTCGTGTGCGAATCCGCTCGCCAGATGACAGCCGGACGCCATGGCCCTGTCAGCCGCTCCTCGGAAGACTTGGCCGCTCACCCGCTGCGACTTCCTCCGGGGCCCCGGAGGACCGAACAGCGCCAAGGGGAGAGGAGATCCGATGGAGAGCACCGCACCTTCGGTACAGCCGGAGGAGGAGGGCGGCCTGCTGGTCGGCGTCCGCAACATCCGGGCCGCGCGTTCGCGGGCCGACGTGCCGTCCGACAACACGGGCGGCCGTTCCGACCAGAACGACACCTGAGAGACCGCCCACGATGCATGAGACCGCCTCGTGGGCGGTGCGCCTGGGTGGGGACCAGTTCCTCACCCAGGCGCTCCACCGCTCCTACACCGTGATCCCCGCCGAGGGTGCCGACACCGCTCCCCTCTTGTCCTGGGACGACCTGAACACCATCCTCACCACCCACCGCATCGACCCGCCGCGGCTGCGGCTGTCGAACGACGGGCAGACCGTCCCTGTCGGCCGGTACTCGACGCCGACGACCAACCGGCGTGGGGTGACCTGGAACCGGCTGCACCCGGCGCAGCTCCACACTCAGCTCGCCGACGGCGCCTCGCTCGTGGTGGACGGGATCGACGAGATCCACCCGCCGATCCGCACCGCCGCCGAGGCGTTGGAGCGCTTCATCGGCACGTCCGTGCAGACCAACCTCTACGCCTCCTGGACGGAGAAGGAGGGCTTCGGCCGTCACTGGGACGATCACGACGTGGTCGTGGTCCAGCAGTACGGGGCGAAGCGCTGGCGGCTGTGGGAGCCGACCCGGCAGGCCCCGACCTTCCGCGACGTCGACTCGCCGGAGGAACCCGAGGGTGAGCCCGTCGCGGATGTCGTCCTCTACCCAGGTGACGTCCTGTATCTGCCGCGCGGTTGGTGGCACAGCGTCACTGCTGACCAGGGCAGCGAGTCGCTGCACCTCACCTTCGGCCTCGTCGCCCAGACCGGCGCCACGCTCCTGGGCTGGCTGGTGGACGAGCTGCACGAGAGCCTCGCCGTGCGGAAGGACGTGCCGCTACACGCAAGCGCGGCCGAGAAGGCCGGTTACCTGGCCGATCTGAGGACTGCGGTCCTCACCGCATTGTCGGACCGTGATCTGATCGAACGCTGGGCCACGGCCTCCGGCACCACCCACTTCGGCCGCCCGGCCCCGTCCCTGCCCTTCGTGGACACCCTCCCCGCGGAGCCGGATATCAAGGTACGGATCACCGCCCCACGCGCCGAACTCACCAGCGACCCCACCGCCCGGACCGTCACCCTGTCCGCAGCCGGAAAGGAGTTTGACTTCTCCGAGCGGGTCGAGCCCGTCCTGCAAACCCTGCTGACCGGCGACACGGTCAGCCTTGGGGAACTCGCCGAAGCTGCCGGCCTGGAGGTCAAGAACGTGGCCAGCGTCCTCACCGTCCTCGTCCAGGGCCAGGCCCTCGCCGTGGCCGGGGTCGGTCGGTGAGTCCGGAACTTGGCCTGGGGACCTACCGGGTGCGCGCCGCTGGCCAAGCGGCGCGCACTGCCCTCATGGCCGGGGCGAAGTGGATCGACACCGCCCCCAATTACGGCCACGGCCGGGCACACCACGACCTGGCCCCCGTACTCGCGGAGCACCCGACCGTCAAGGTGACGACGAAGACCGGCTTCTATCCGGACGGCCGCCACAGCCTCGCCCCCGCTGACGTCCGCGCCCAGACAGAGGAATCGCTTGCCGCCCTCGGTCGTGCCGACATTGTCTTCGTCCACAACCCCGAACGGTCCGCCCACGACCGGCAGCAGCTGCACCACAACCTCCGCGCCGCGTTCGCCGTGCTGGAGGAGTTCGCGCAGGCCGGCCGTATCGAGGGATACGGCGTCGCCACCTGGGCCGGCTTCACCAACCAGGCGTTCACCGTCGCCGAACTGATCGCTCTGGCCACCGCGGCGGCCGGGTCGGCGAACCACCGCCTTGCCGGCGTCCAGCTGCCGGTCAGCCTCGTCATGGCCGAGCCCATCACTCAGGCTCTCGACGGAGGTGGGCCGCTCGTCCACGCGCGCGATGCCGGGATCACGACGTTCGCCTCCGCACCCCTGCATGGAGGCGAACTGCCGGGTCTGATGACACCCGAACTGGTGAACCTCATCCAACCGGGATCGACCCCGTATACCGCCGCGTTCCAGCTCATCGGTGCCTGCCCCGCGCTGGATGTCGTCCTCGCCTCGACCAGCACCCTCCAGCACTGGGAGGATGCTCGGGACGCTCTCGCCCGGCCGATCCGCGACGCACGACTCAGGACGGTGCTCGATGTCCTTTCAGCCGAATGACGACACCAGGCACGACCTGACGGCAGCCCACCAGAAGGCCGCCGGATTCCTCGGCCTGGTGTGCACCGGACCGCCGATCTTCGGCACCTCCGGAACCACCGTCGGCCGCCGGACCGAGAACGTCTGGCTCCGGGTCTCCAGAAGCAGCCGCCGCAGGGCGCCCCGGCCGACCGGCCAAGGCGCCCTCGGCGCTGAACAACTCGTCCCCGCCTCCGTCCCGCGCCCCCGGCTCCACGACACCGTCGACTGGACGGAGGCTGGCTGGTTCTACCAGGCCGACGTCTTCGACCTGGTCGGTCCCGCGATCTCCTCGACCCCGGACCTCCGCGCCGACCCCGGCCTGGGCGACAGCTGGTGGATCGGGCTGCGGAACGCGCTTGCCGGCATCGCGGAAGCACCAGGCACGAAGATCACGCTGCGCCAGACGTGGGTCGACGAGGTCTTCCCGAAGTACCTCGGCATCCCGGCCCCGGCCGACGTCGAGCGGACCACCGGGCATGGTGATCTCCAGTGGGCCAACCTGACCGCCGAACCGCTCCAGATCCTCGACTGGGAACGCTGGGGTCAGGTGCCGGTCGGCTACGACCCGGCCGTCCTGTGGGTCAGCAGTCTCCTCGTACCCGCCGTCGCGAACCGCATCCGCGCCGAGTTCGCCGACATCCTCGACACCCCGGCCGGCCGCGTGGGGCAGCTCATCGCCATTGCGGAGATGCTCCAGGCCGTTGACCGCGGGTACTACCCAGAACTCGCCCCGCTCCTCGCCGAGCGGGCACGTGGCCTGACCGGTGTTACCCCGCCGCAGGGCACCGACGCCGGCCTCGTCCGGTAGACCGTGGACCTCCGGCAGGAGCCCGTCGATCACATCCTGGACCAGGTGGAGCAGCACCTCGGCACGAGGCTGGACCGGCGAAGCGTGGTGCGCAAGCGCCGCACGGTCGGAGCCGGAACCGACCGCGGCACCTGGGCGCGGGTCGAACGCCGCCCCTGGGCGCGGGCGCGGGAACAGGGCTGGGACGGATACGAATCCGCAGCGGCGTTGCCCGTGGCGATGCCACGCTGGCACGGGTCGACGACATGGCAGGATCCGGACGATCAGGCGATCTGGCATGCGGACGAGACCTCGCTGCTGCCCGAACTCCCGGTCGGAGCTGCGGTGGTGTCCGTCGACCCGGAACTGCCGGACGATTGGTGGCGCTCGCTGAGCGCCTCGCTGGCAGCGCTGGCCGTTCAGCGAACGGCCCGCGTGGCGGCGCCGGACACCGAACAGATCACGCAGCAGCTGGTCGACGACACCATCAAGGCCGTCTTCCCCGGAGCGCACGAAACTCGGGTGGACCAGTGGTGCCCTGCTCACGCCGATCTGAACTGGGCGAACCTCACCGGTCCTCGTGCGTTCTGCATGTTCGACTGGGAGGACTGGGGGATGGCGCCTCGCGGACTCGACTCGGCGTCGCTGTACGCCGCCTCCCTCGCCATACCGGCGCTCGCGGACCGGGTACGCAGGGAGCGCCGGGCAGACCTTGAGAGCCGCGCCGGGATGGTGATGCAGCTGTTCGTGCTGGCGAAGATCGTCGGACGGCACGCTGGTCCGAACGACGACCCGCGAATGGGGCCGGCGCACCGGGAGGCCGCCCGGCTGATCCGCGCTCTTCGGGGGAACTGAATCGCTTCGTCGCCAACGTCACCCTGCCGAGCGATGGTGAGCTGCGGCCTGGCTCGCTAGGGTCGTGTGCGGAAAAGGAGTTGATGTGCTGCACTCTTTCGAACTCGGCCTCGACGACCACCACCAGCCAGCGAGGAGTCTCGTCCTGACTGGGGTTCTCCCGGCCGGATGTGTCGCAGATGAGAAGGGCAGCCGCCTCGTGTGTGAGCGCGAGGGCGAGCACCTGCTCGACGCGATCGGTCAGGTTACTCGCGAGGTCCGTCAAAGCCACGGCGTCGTGCTGAACGACGTTGGGGTGGAGAAGCTCGACGAGTGGTTCTGCGACGGCCTCAACGGCTACGGGGCTGAGTCGGTGGCGCAGCTGCTGTTGCTCGCAGTCCACCGGGCTGAGCTGCTCGGCTACACCGCGGCGGATGTGGTGAGGTTCATCCACACGGTGACCGACCCGTCGACTCACGTGACGGTCGATCCGGGTAGTGCTCACCAGCCGAGGGGCTTGCGCTCGTAGAAGAGACCGCCGGTGGGGCCGTCGTCGGGGAGGGTGGCGAGCCAGACCGGGGTGTCGGCCGCCTCTTCGGGTGTGCGATCGGTCTCGCCATAGGCCATGCGAGTCGCCATGCGCCCCGGGGAGGCGGCGTTGACGAGGATGCCGGTGCCGTCGAGTTCGGCGGCGAGGATCTGGGTGAGGGCGTTGAGGCCGGCCTTGGAGACCCGGTAACTCACGTTGCCGGTACCCATGTTGTTCTGTGAGCCGAGGTGGCTGGTGATGTTGACGATGCGGCCATAGCCGTTCTTGCGCATCTCCTGAGCGGCTGCGGCGGCGAGCCGCCAGGCGCCGAGGAGGTTGGTGTCCAGGGTGGCTCGGATGCGCTCGAAGTCCGGTGCGGCGGCGGCCTGGCCGCGGTCGACGGCGACGGCGGCGTTGTTGACCAGTACGTCCAGGCGTCCGAGCGGAGCGGCGACGTCGGCGATGCAGCGGGCGACGCTGGCCGGGTCGGTGACGTCGAGTTCGTGGGAGTGGACGAACAGCCGCTTGCGGCCGAGGGCTTCCGTCGCCTCACGGCCGGCGAGGCGGTCGCGCACGCCGAGGACGACCTGCATGCCCTGTTCGGCGAGGCGGGTGGCGACGGCGAGCCCCAAGCCGCGGTTTCCGCCGGAGACGAGCGCGACGCGGGAGACGGGTTGTGTGGTCATGCGACCAGTGTGGCGAGCAGTTGATCGAGGCGCTGGACTTTCGGGTCCTTGGCGGTGAGCGGAAGTTCGGCGCGGGCGGCGGCAGCGCGGGCGGCGTTTCGATGAGATGGTGCAGCGGTGATCATCGGGATGGCCGTCTCCAGGAGGTGGACAGCGTGGTCGGCATCGCCGAGCGCGGTGTGCGTCCGGGCGTTCTGGATGGTGTAGGTGGCCAGGTCGCGGCGCTTGGCACCTGGCATAAGAGCCAGCGCGGTGCCGTAGTGGCGCTGGGCGAGTCGCGGGCGGCGGAGGTCGGCGTGGCAGGTGGCGGTCTGGGCGTGGAACTCCGCAGCGTCGAAGTAGTTGGTCCAGTCAGGATCGTCGTCGCTGCTGTCGGCGCGGGCCATCTGTGTCTCGGCTGCGGACAGCAGGCGGTCGCACTCGGCTTGGTCTCCGCAGGCCGCTGCCGCGCGGGCTTGCCGCAGCAGCAGCATGGCCAAGGTCCGGGGGGTGACCTCGCCGGCTCCCTCGACGGCAGCCTCCGCGAGCGAGAGCGAGTCAGCGTAGAGGCCGTGGTCGTAGCACTGGAGGCTGAGCGACTTGATGATGTTGGCGCCCAGCGCGCGGTCGGCGGCAGTGTGGGCGGCGCGCAAGCCGGTGGCCCAGTACCGCTGTGCTGCGGCGTGGAGTCCGGCGTCGAAGGAGGACCACCCGGCGAGGCGGGCAAGCTCGGCGCCGAGGCGGAGCAGCCGCTGGCCGACCTTGTCGGAGTAGGACGCCTCCTTGAGGATGCCGGTGACCGTGTCGAGTTCGGCATCCAGGAGCTGGCGGGCGCGCGGTCCCCCGAGGCGGGCCTCCAAACGTCGGAGCCGGGGAAGGCCGTCCTCCAGGTCCGCGACGAGCTGGATGTCGATGCGGCCTCCGGCTAGCGCTGCGGCCACCGGCTCGGGGGCTCGGGTGAGCCATTGGCCGGCGAGCGCGGTCAGGGCCTCGCCGCCGAGCTTCATGAATCCGCGTCGGTCGAACATGGCGTGCTCCAAGGTGTCGTCCAACGACTGGAGCGTCCCCGCACTGGTCCAGGGGAAACCGGTGCGGACCGGGCCGCCGTCCGGCAGCCAGCCTGGCCAGCCGAGCCGGTGCACCTCCCTCATCGGAACGCCGAGTTCGGCGGCGAGGGCTGCTTGGCTCTCCGCGTCCGGTTCGACGCTCCAGTGCTCCCACTTCCACGCCTTGCGTCGGTCGGCCGACCGCCGGGTGGCCTTGGCGACGATGTCGACAACGTCCTGGTAGGTCCAGCCCTTTTCCTCCCGCACCACGCTCAGCGGATGAACCAGCCGAACCGGTGCGCGTAAGCCGGTCGACCGGCCCATTCTCAACCCCCCGATGTGTTCACCGGACCGTAGTCGGTCCACCACTGTGCGCTGATGGTACCTCCGAGGCGGCTGGGACCAGAAGACGACAGGAAGACGACAAACCCGCTCTGTTCAGCAGTAGTTGATCGGGAGTTAGCTAGTGCTCCCCCCGACGGGTGCCCGGCTGGCTGAACTGCGGCCGGGTGCCCTGGGGGTCGACCGGGGACCACATCAGGGGCCTGACGCTGACCCGGCCGCACGACGAGACGACGTCCACCGACGGACGGACCGCTCGCACTGATCACCACGGCGCGACAAGCCGGCCGCGCCCGCACCCGTTCACCGCGTACGCCGTTCCAGCCCGCCGTGCCCTCGTGCCGCCGGGCGGGTCGGGCGTGCCCGAGCCTGGAGGAGTCTCATGCCCCGAAGGACCGCTGTTGTGACCGGTGGAGCCGGATTCATCGGCTCCCACCTGTGCGACGCGCTGATCCGCGACGGCCTCGCCGTGGTCTGCGTGGACAACTTCCTGACCGGCAGCCGCGACAACATCGCGCACCTACTCGGCACCGAGCACTTCGAGCTGGTCGAGCAGGACGTCAACGACAAGCTCGCCGTCGTGGGCGAGGTGGACGTGGTGTTCCACCTGGCCTCGCCGGCCTCCCCGGCGGACTACCTGCGCCACCCCCTTCCGACGTTGTCGGTCGGCTCCATCGGCACGCTGAACGTGCTGGAGTTGGCGAAGGAGCGCGGGGCCCGGTTCGTCCTGGCCTCGACCTCGGAGGTGTACGGCGACCCGCACCAGCACCCGCAGACCGAGGCGTACTGGGGCAACGTCAACCCGATCGGCCCGCGCAGCGTCTACGACGAGGCCAAGCGCTTCTCGGAGGCGAGCACTGCCGCGTACCGCCGCGAGTTCGGCACCAACACCGCGATCGTGCGGATCTTCAACACCTTCGGCCCTCGGATGCGCAGCGACGACGGCCGCGCGGTGCCGGCCTTCGTCACCCGGGCGCTCGCCGGGCAACCCCTCCGAGTCGCCGGGGACGGCGGCCAGAGCCGCTCGCTGTGCTACGTGGAGGACACGGTGGCCGGGCTGCTGGCGGTCGCCGCAAGCGATCATCCGGGCCCGGTCAACCTGGGCACCGAGGACGAGCGGACGGTGCTGGCCCTCGCCCACCTGGTCCTCGACCTCACCGGCTCCGCCGCGGAGGTGGAGTTCACCGTCCTGCCCGAGGACGACCCAGTCCGCCGCAGGCCCGACACCACCCTGGCCCGGGAGGAGTTCGGGTGGGCACCGCGGACGGCGATCGAGGACGGCCTGGCCGCCACCGTCGCCTGGTTCACCGAGCAGCTCGCCGCCGGGGCCACCCGGTGAGCGCGCCGACCGCCGGAGCCCTCGGCCGGCTCTGGGCGGACGGGTACACCGTCGTCCCGGCCGTGGTCACCGGCCCGCTGCTGGAGCGGCTGCGCGCCGAGGCCGACGCCCTGGTGGCCGCGTTCGAGGACGGGCACCGCAGCGAGGACTTCTGGCACTTCACCCGCGAGGGTGAGAGCACGCCGGTGCTCTTCCGCATCCACAACCTTGAGCAGCAGCCGGGCGCCCCGCTCGCGGCCGGGCTGTTCGCCACCGGCCCGCTGCACCACCTCGCCGAGACCATCCTGGGCTGCCCGGCGCGGGCCCGGGTCATCGCCATGATCGTCAAGATGCCGCAGGTGGCCGCAGCCGTCCCCTGGCACCGCGACCGCACCGACGCCGAACCTGGCCGCGCCATCAACCTGAGCCTGTTCCTGGACGACTCCGATGCCTCCAACGGGGCCCTGGAGTTCGTACCCGGTAGCCACCTGCTGGCCGACGACGCGGAAGTGGAGAAGGTCCGCACCGCTGGGCCCGTGCTGACGGTCGGCGCGGTGGCCGGCGACGTGGCCGTGCACGACGTGCGGACCGTTCACGCCTCGCGCCCCAACACCACCCCGCGCCCCCGCCGCAGCCTCGTCATCGAGTTCGTCCCCGACACCACGGAGGCACCGTGACCAGCACCGCACCCGTGCCCCGCCGCCCGAAGGTCGCCACCGTCACGGTCGGCACCAACGAAGCGCGCTGGCTGACCGCCTGCCTGTCCACCCTCCTCGCCAGCAACACCCCCGACCTCGACCTCACCGTCTACTACGTCGACAACGCCTCCACCGACGGCAGCACCGAGATGATCCGCGGCACCTTCCCCACGGTGCAGATCATCCAGAACGACACCAACCTCGGCTTCGCCCGCGCCAACAACGTCGGCATGCGCGCCGCCCTGACCGCCGGCGCCGACTACGTGTTCCTCGTCAACCCCGACACCCGCACCCCGGCCGACCTCGTCCACCAGCTGACCGCCTTCATGGAGCAGTGGCCCACCTACGGCATCTGCGGCCCCATGCAGTACGTCTACACCGACGCCGACGGCGGCACCGTCGCGCTGGACGAGCACAACGACTGGTCGTGCCTCGCGCTGAAGCTCGGCGAGGCCGACGGCTTCGTGGGCGACCGCCCGAACCGGCCCTCCCCGGCCGGCCCGGAGCACGGCCGCGCCCCCGCCACCCTGGAGCACGCCTACGTCCAGGGCGCCGCCCTGTTCGTCCGGGCCGAGGTCCTGCGCACGCTCGGCCTGTTCGACCGGGTCTTCCACACCTACTACGAGGAGACCGACCTGTGCCGCCGAGCCCGCTGGGCGGGCTGGCGGGTCGCCCTCAACCTGGACCTGGGCATCCAGCACTACGGCGGCGGGGGAACCGGCGCGAGCACCTACCGGCGGGTGCAGATGCGCCGCAACCGCTACTACTTCCTGCTCACCGACGTCACCTGGACGTGGCCCGCGATCCTCTCCCTGGCCGGGCGGTGGCTGCGCCAGGACCTGGCCGGCCGCTCGGTCGGCGGAAACACCACCGTGGTCCGCGGGTGGACGGAGACGGCCACCGCCGCGTGGTGGCTGCTGCGGCTCACCCCGACCATCGCCCGGCGCCGCCGAGCCCACCACCGCCTGCGCCCCGCTGGGGGCGCGCGGTGACCAGGGTGCTGTTCGCCGGGGACTTCCACTGGCAGGCCGGATCGGCGCACATGATCAGCGAGTACGTGCGCGCCGCCCCGGCACTGGACTGCGAAGTCGCCCTCGCCGGGCCGCTGTGCCGCCTGGACGACCAGGTCCCCGGCCTGCTGCCGGTCGTCGACGACCTCGCCTGGGGCACCCACCTGGTCCTGGTCTTCGAGGGCCGCCAGTTCCTGGACGAGCGGCGGCTGGAGCTGTGCGAGCGCTTCCCGCGGGAGCGCCGGATCGTCCTGGACCCGGACGCCCACTGGGGCGAGCACACCGTCCTCGGAGACGACGACTCCGCCGGACCGTACGGCCACCAGCAGTGGCAGCAGCTCTACCGGCAGCTGAGCGACGTCATCCTCCAGCCGCGCCTCGGCAAGCTCCCCGACGGCGCGCAGTTCTTCCCGTACTTCGGGATGCCCAAGCCGGTGCACCGGCCGGAGCGGACACCGGCCGTCACCTACGACCTCCAGTACGTCGGTGCGAACTGGTGGCGCTGGGACGCACTCGCAGACCTGGTCGAAGCCGCTCGGTCCGCCAAGCCGCCGCTGACCCGCCTGCGGGTGGCCGGCCGCTGGTGGTCCGGCGACCCCCACCCCGAGCACCTCACCGCCACCGCCAACCGGCCCGGCTGGCTGGCCGAGCACGGCGTCAAGGTCACCGGCCCCGTCCCGTTCGGCCAGGTCCTCACCCAGATGGCGAAGGCCGAGATCACCCCGATCCTGGCCCGTCCCCTGCTCGCCCACCAACAACTGCTCACCCCCCGCATGTTCGAGACCGTCGCGGCCGGCACCATGCCCGCCCTGCCGCCCGAACTCGCCTACACCACCAACCTCTACGGCGAGGAGATCGCCCCGTTCCTGCTCGGCGGCGACCCGGCCGAAGACCTCGCGCGGCTCCTGCGCGACAGCCCTGCCAACCGCCAGCAGCTCGGCCACGTCCAGGACAAACTCCGCCGCAGCTTCAACTACCGGCGCGTCCTGGGCGATCTCCTCGCCTTCACCCACTAGCCCAGGAGTTCCTCGTGCCCGCGAACATCCTGATCACCGGCATCACCAGCTGCGAGAGCCGAGGAGTCGAGGCCCTCGCCCGCTCCTTGGCCACCGCGCTGACCGCTGTCCCGGACACCACGGTCACCGTCCTCACCCAGACCCCCGACTTGGACGCCACAGCGCTCGCCGGAAGCGGAGCCCACTGCATCGCGGACCCGTTCGTCGTCTCCCGCTCCTGGGCCAGCATGCGGCCGGTCGAAACCGAGCAGCACCGCCGCGAACGCGCCGCCCGCCTCGTCAAGCACGCGGACCTGGTCCTCGCCACGGGCGGCGACCTGCACACCTCCGACTACGGCGTCTCCACCTCCTATCTCGCAGTCCTCGACCGGGCCCAGAAGATCGGCATCCCCACCGCGATGGTCGGCCAGTCCGTCGGACCGTTCACCGACCCCGCCGAACAGGCCGCGTTCACCGCCACCGCTGGCCGCCTCGACCTGCTGACCGTCCGCGAGACCACCACCCTGGCCTACCTCACCGAACAACTGGCCTTACCCGAGGACGCGGTGCTGCTCTCCGCTGACTCCGCGTTTCTCCTCCAGCCGTCCAGCCCCCAGCGCGCCGCGCAGTTGCTCGCCGACGCCGACCTCGATGCCACCCAGGGGTACGTGTGCCTGGCCCCGAGCCGGGGCGTCACCCGCTACAGCCCGATCACCGACGCCCAGCACCTGGACGCGGTCACCCGCCTCGTTGACACGCTGTGGCGCGTCCGCCGCCGGCCGCTGGTCCTCGTCCCGCACTGCCACGACTCCCGCGAGCACAACGACGACCGCCTCCTGGCCCGCCAGATCGCGGCCCGCCTGCCCGACGTGCCGGTGCACGTCCTGGACGCCGACGGCACCGGGGCCGCCGACTACAAGGCCGTCCTCGGCGGTGCGGAACTGGTCGTCTCCGAACGTCTGCACGCCTCGATCGGCGCCCTGTCCAGCGGCACCCCCGCCGTAGCCCTCGGCCACTCCCCGAAGTTCCACGGCGTCCTCGCCGACACCTACGGCCCCGGCGTCCCGTCCGGCGACGTCCACCACGACATCGCCGCGTTCACCGCCGACCCCACCGCCGCCGAGAACCTCGCCCGCCTCAACACCGAGAAGCTCCGCGACCACCTCGACCTCCGGCTCCCCCTCGCCGTCGCGCTCGCCACTGCGGACATCGGTCGGGTGCGCGCCCTCCTCAACTCCTGAACCTCCCAACCAGATCGGAGAATCAACATGGCCCTTCACCTGGTGACCGGCGGAGCCGGATTCATCGGCTCCCACCTCGCCGACCGGCTCCTGGCCGCCGGACACGAGGTCGTCGTCCTCGACAACCTCGACGGCGGCAAGAAGGAGAACGTCCCCGACGGCGCGCAGCTGGTGGTCGGCTCGATCGCCGACCGCGGCACCGTGGACGACCTCTTCGCCAACCACGCCTTCGACAGCGTCTTCCACCTGGCCGCGTTCGCGGCCGAGGGCATCAGCCACGCCGTCAAGGCCCACAACTACGAGGTCAACGTCCTCGGCAGCATCCACCTGGTCAACGCCGCCCTGCGCACGAAGGTCCGGTACTTCTCCTACGCCTCCTCCGTCGCCGTCTACGGCACCGGCCGCGTCCCGATGTGCGAGGACGACCACCCCCAGCCCGTCGACAGCTACGGCAACGCCAAGCTCACCGTCGAACGCGAACTCGCCATCACCGCGCACATGCAGGGCCTGCCGTTCACCGCGCTCCGGATGCACAACGTCTACGGCGAGCGCCAGAACATGTCCGACCCCCTGCGCAACGCCGTGGCGATCTTCCTCAACCAGATCCTGCGCGGCGAGCCGATCACCGTCTACGGCGACGGCAGCCAGCGCCGCTCCTTCACCTACGTCCACGACATCGTCGGCTGCTTCCTCGACGCCGCCGACAACTCCCAGCACTGGAACCGGGTAATCAACGTCGGCAGCCAGCAGCCCTGCACCGTCCTGGAGATGGCCCACGCGGTCCGCGAGGCGATGGGCGTGCCGGACCACCCGATCCGACACCTGGAGACCCGCGAAGAGGTCCACGCCGCCTACACCAGCAGCGAACTCGCCCGGATGCTGCTCGGCGACTGGAAGGACACCCCGCTGGCCACTGGCCTCGCCGCCACCGCCGCCTGGGCCAAGGGCCACGGCCCCGTCACCCCGCGCAGCACGCTCACCCTCGAAACCGGCTCCGACACCCAGCCCGAGTGGTACACCACCGCCACCTCCCGGACGGACACCCCGTGACCAAGCCCGCCAAGCCCGCCGCCCCGGCCGTCGAAACCATCGCCACCGACGTCGGCGGCGTCCTCTACTACGACGAGCCCTTCGAACTCGCCTGGCTCCAAGGCGTCCTGGAGCTGGCCGGCGAATCCGACCCCACCCTGAGCATCGAGCGGTTCACCGCCGAGATGCGCCGCTTCTACCTCCAGCGGGCCAGCGCCACCGCTAACCCCGGCCTCTACAGCCCGGCCGGCGCGCACGCCTGGACCAGCGTCCGCCGCCGCTGGTCCGACCTCGCGCAGCTGGTCCCCGGCGCCGTCACCGCCCTCGCCGCCCTCGCCGAGCACCGGCCGGTGTGCGTGGTCGCCAACCAGCCCCCCGAGTGCGAGGAAGTCCTGCGCGCCAGCGGCGCCACAGAGCACCTGGCCCTCGTCGCCCTCGACACCACCGTGGGCATCGCCAAGCCCGACCCCGGCCTGCTCGGCTGGGCGATCGAGCAGCTCGGCTGGACCCCGGCCACCACCCTGATGGTCGGCGACCGGCCCGACCACGACGCCGCCCCCGCCCAGCGCCTCGGCGCCCACGCCGCGCTCGTCACCCCGCCCACCGGCTGGAGCGCCCCGCCCGGCACCGACCCGGCGCTGGTCGCCGCCTACCGGGAGGTGCGAGCCGAACGCCTGGAGGTCCGCCGGCACCCCGCCTCCGACCACAGCCTGCACGCCCGCGACCTCACCGATCTGGCCACCCGGCTCACCGACCGCGCCCCGGCCCGGCGCCGAACGGTCGTGGTCCGGTGACCGTCCCGCTCACGGTGGCGGTGTGCAGCAACCGGCCCGACCTGCTGCTGGCCGCCCTCGACCGGCTCCCCGGTGTGCTCGGCACGGACGACCACCTCGTGGTCGTCGTGGACATCGCCGCGGACGCCGCCAGCCAGCGGCGGCTCACCGAGCCCGCCGACCGGCGCACCGTCCTCTTCAACGGGGCCACCATCGGCCTGTCGTACAGCCGCAACCTCGCGCTGAAGGAGGCCCCCACCCGCTACGTCGTGTTCGTGGACGACGACATCGTCCCCACCGTCGAGGCGATCGAGGATCTAGGCACCGTGCTCGCCGACGGGGCGCACGTGGCCGGCACCCGGATCACCGCCGACCTCCAGGGGCGCCGAACCCCGTGGTGGCTGACCACCGGGCAACTGCACTACCTCGGCTCCCACCACCCGCAGCTGCCTGCCAGCATCTGGGGCGGGTGCTTCGCCCTCGACCGCGACCACGCCCGGCTGCTCGGCCTCGACTTCGACAGCCGACTGGGCCGCGTCGGCACCAACCTGGCCTCCGCCGAAGACACCACGCTGGTGCGTCGGCTCGCCGCTCTCGGCGCGACCACCGTCGTTCTCCACGACACGCAGGTCCGCCACCTGATCCCCGCCCACCGGCTCCGCCCCGGCTACCTCCTGCGCCGCGCCTACTGGCAGGGCCGCAGCGAAGTCCGCCGCGGCACCGCCCGCGCCGGCCTGCACAAAGAGTGGAAACGCAACCGCTCCGGCGGGCACGGCCTCCGCTCCACCGCGCTCGCCGTCCTCTACACCAGCGCCGTGCTGGCCGGCATCGGCCACGAGTTCCTCGACCAGCCCCGGAGGCGCTCGTGAAGATCGCCATGCTCAACCCGCCCCACCGCTTCGGGCAGGACACCCGCCGATGGATCACCGTCCCCCCGCAGGGCTACGGCGGCATCCAGTGGGTGGTCGCCACCCTCATCGACGGACTCCTCGTCGCCGGACACGAGATCCTCCTGGTCGGTGCCCCCGGCAGCACCTCCCGGCCGGGCCTCACCGTCTCGGACGCCACCACCTACGACGCCACCTGGGCCGCGCTGAGCGCGTTCGGCCCGGACGTGGTGCACGACCACACCAACGGCCAGCTGCTGCCCGCCGAACCCGACTGGCCCGCCGTCCGCACCCACCACCTCAACGGCGTGCCCGAGCACACGGCGAACGGCGTCTACCTCTCCCACGCCCAGCGCCGCGCCGCCGGGTCCGCGGAGGCACCGGTCATCCGGCTGCCGGTCAACCCCGACCGCTACACCTACCGGGAGGAGAAGGAGGACTTCCTGCTGTTCCTCGGCCGAGTCTCCGTCCACAAGGGCGCGCGGGACGCCGCCGCCTTCGCCCAAGCCGCCGGGCTACCGCTGAAACTCGCCGGACCGGCATGGGAGCCGGACTACCTGCACGGCATCCTCTCCGACTTCCCCGGCACCGCCGAGTACGTCGGCGAGGTCGGAGGCAGCCACCGCACCGAGCTGCTCGCCGCCGCCCGCGCGCTGCTCGTCCTCTCCCAGCCGTTCGGCGGACCCTTCGGAGGCGAGTGGATCGAGCCCGGGGCCACCGTCGTCGCGGAGGCGGCCGTCAGCGGTACCCCGGTCATCGCCAGCAACAACGGGTGCCTCGCCGAGATTGCCCCGCACGTCGGCACTGTCCTGCCGGTCGAGCGGACGCCCACCCCGGAGGAGGCCGCCAAGATCCTGGCCGGCCTCCCCGCCCCGGAGTACCTGCGCGTCACCGCGATCGAGCACTGGGGCCACGACGTGATCGCCTCGAAGTACCTGGAGGTCTACCGCCGCGCCGCCGCGGGCGGCATCTGGGCCTGAGCTACGGTCAGCGCGAGCGCTGCCCGGCCGCGATCCGCTGCCGGGCAGCCTCGTACAGAACTGCGGTCGTAGCGTTCGCCGCGTTCAACGAACTGGCCGCCCCGGTCATCGGGATGCTCACCGTGAAGTCGCACAGCTCCCGCCACGTGCTGGACAGCCCGGTCGTCTCGTTGCCCACCAGCAGTAGCACCGGCTGAGTGAGGTCGAAGTCGTAGACGTCGGCGTCGCCCTTCTCGTCCGTGCCCACCAGGACCAGCGGACGACCGGCGGCCCGCTGTTGCTCCACCCAGGCCATCACCTCGTTCGGCCCCGGCACGCGGACGGACGGCAGCGAGAAGAGGCTGCCCGTGGTCGCCCGCACAGCCTTCGAGTCGTAGACATCGGCGGCGTGGCCCGAAACGATCATCCCGTGTGCGCCGAAGGCATCCGCGGACCGGATGATGCTCCCGATGTTGCCCGGCGTGGTCGGCCGGTCGAAGAGGACACCGAGGAAGTCCGGCCCTACCTTGATCCGGTTGAGGTCGTCCGCCGGCATGCCGACCACCGCGATGACCTCGGGCACGCCCTCGGTCTTCTCACCCAGCTCGGCCAGCAGCTCCGGCGCCATCACGATCCGCTCAGCCCGGGTCGTCCGCAGCAACTCCTGCGCCCATCCGGACAGCTTCCGCCGGTCGTCGTAGAGCAGCGCGTGGATCGGCCAGCCGTACTCCACTGCCAGCGAGATCGGCCGAACCCCCTGAACCAGGAACTCTCCGAGCTGGTTGCGCTTCTTCCGGTTGGTAAGCAGCGCCTCCCACTGCTGGAACCGGGCGTTGCGGGAGGTGATCCGCTGGATCGCTGGCACCTGTCCTCCAAGATGAGCCGACTACTTCGATGCGTTCCGACCACGGCGGAGTCCGCACCAGCGCAGCTAGAAACCCTACACCGGCGACCCTTCGCTGTAGGTCTCGAAGCACCCGAGCCGCCTCTTAGGGTCAGCAGCGAAGCGCCACCGACCCGGGCGACCGCATCGTCAGCATCGAGTTGCGCGGCACCCTGGCGCTACCCGATTTGCGAGGCCGACTAGCTGCTACTCCTCCGTACTGCCTGATCCGCCAGACGCATGTTCTGGGCCATGAGGTCCAGCCCTGCGGCCACATCCGCCCTGGTCACCTGCCACCAGCCAGCCCGGTCGTAGATCCACCAGCTGGACCGGAACCACGCGAAGTCAGCGATCGTCTCGCTCAGGTACTGGGCCGTTCCGTCCGCGAGGGCAGCGTCCATCGCGGCGTGGCTGAGGTCGGCCTTGACACCCGCTTCGGAACTGATCATCTTGTCCACCCTCACGGCCGGACGTTCGGCTGGACGACGTGGGCCTGCTGTGCCGGAGGCGGTTGGAGAAGTGGGGCGGGCTCCACCTGGGGAACAGGCCCGGTCACCCTGACGTCCGGGCTCGGCTTCGGCTCTGCGCCCGGGCCGCGAGCGGTCACGTCGATGCTGCCGAAATCGTTCGCCAGCGTTGCCCGAATGTCCTCCGCCATGATCTCCCCACCCAGTTCAACAGCAGCGCCGACAACAACGGCTGTGGTGGCGAGCCTCGCGAGGTAGTCGGGACGCTCCTCCACGGTGACCTCGACCTTGACTTCGTAGCGCTCAGGGTCCTGCCGGTTCACCTCCCACTCGACGGTGAGCGTGTCGACGGGGTCGCCACGCTCAGCGAGCACGACGATGGCCTCATAGACCTCCCGTCGTGGTCCCGCTTCGAAAGCCTCGGGGTAGAGCCAGGCACTCACCTCCCGGATGTGCTCCGGGTTCTGGAGGAGATCCGCGAGGACAGTGTCCTGGCGCTCAAGCCGGAGGTCGAGCCGAACCTCCTGGCTGTTGGCCGGCAGGGGTCTCGGCTGGTACGGCTCGGGAGCCGGCTCGCTGAACTTGGCCGTCAACGGGGCCTGTTCGAGCCGCTGGGTAAGCCGGTCGAGAGCTGGTTCCGGCCCGCGCTGACCAGCGCTGGGCGCGCGAAGTCGGTCGAGATGGAGTGCAAGGTCGCGTCGGACCGCGGCTTCCTGTACGAGCCGGGCGTAGCTCGCGATAGCCCGGGGCTGTGGTGCCGCGTCGGCAAGCCGTCGGAGGTAGTCCGCGCCGACTCCCCGGACGGCGGCCTTCTGGGCGACCAGTTCCGGCATTCGGGTAGCGGGAGCCGCAGGGTTGCTGGTCCGCGACTCGATCAGGGCGCCCAACAGGGCCCGGTTGGTCGGGTGGGCCAAGCGGTCGGGCGTCAAGTAGGCGATCTGGTCGAGCTGTTGGGGATCGCGCAGGGCGGCACCGATGACGGCCTGCTCGGCGCGCAGCGCGAGGTCGGGGTTGGTCATCAGTTCGTCCTTGACTTAGATCCGGTGGTGGCTTCCCGGTAGCGGCGAGCCGCGTCGTCAGCGGCTGCCATCCGGGCAGCCGCCTGATCGAGCCGTTCCAGTAGCTCCTCGTTGGCGACCCGCAGCCACTCACCTCCGAGTTCGACCGCCCACCAGGCATCGGCGAATCGCAGGTACTCGGGGATGCCGGGGCTGATCGGCGTGGCGAGGCCGCGGGAGCGGGCGTCATCCATCTGGGCGGCGGTGAGACGGTCGGGGCTGCCGGCTTCGGCGGTGTCCGCGTGGGCGGCGAGCAGCTTTCCCGGAATCCCGGCCCAAGCATCGGCTTCGGTCCACCGTTTCTGGAGGTCCGGGGAATCGGCGGCTCGGAGCTCGGGAGCCCGGTGGCCAGTTCGGCAGGCCGTGGCGTAGACGCCGGTGGCGTTGGCCACCACCGCGCGGAGCTCAGCGTGCCAGTAGCGGGCTGCTTGTCCTACCTGCTGGTCTGCGCCCGCCCCGTAGATCTCCTCCCGCCAGACCTTGAGTGCCCAGAGCTCCTCAATCAGCCCAGGGTGCTCGGCCCAGCACTGCGGCAGCCGCGACTCCACGGCCAGCTCGTAGCGGTCGTGCAGCCAGGTCACCCAGTCGCAGAGACCGGCCCACGCCACGACCCGCTCGGGACCGGTCATGGTGTGCCACTCGACCAGGCGGGTACGCGGGCTCGCCCCTGCCGAGTCGGTCTTGCTGGCGCTGGTGGCCGTGTTGTCGGTTCGGCGTCGGCGTATCCGGGCGTGCGGGCGGTGCTTGACCCGGCCGATCGGCGTGATCGCGGATTCGGTCATGTCTGGTCCTGGAGCTGAGCGGACAGGGTGCGGGCGTACCCGGAGGAGTTCGGCTGCGCGGTGGTGGCGACGGCCTTCCAGTCGGTCATGACCAGGTGCACGGCAGCGTCGAGCGCCTCGACCGACGTGCTGGGGGTGAGCAGCAGTCGGCGGAGGTAGGAGGCGGTGTCCATCGTGCTGGTGACCAGAGCGGCCAGGCGCGGGGACAGTGCCGTGATGCTCAGGCGGACGCGGGCCTCGATGGCTTCGGTGGTCACCGCAGCGGCCTCGGTGTGGAGTGCCAGCATCGCCTCGTAGATCCCGTACCGGACGTGTGTGGTGAAGACGTCCACCGGCACCCAGGTTCCGAGGTCGGCGAGTTCACGCGGGCGCTGGGCGAGGTATGCGAGGACAAGGTCCTCGTGGTCGGCTCGGGTGGGGCGCCAGGTGCTGAGCGGGTGGAAGGGGCCGTCGGAGTCGGCTCGGTGGGTGGTCCAGTCGTCGGTCGGCCACAAAGCGGGGACGGTCTCCTGGTAGCCGGGGCTGAACACCGTCACGACGGGAGCGCCGGTGTGATCGGTGCCGGCGTGGTACAGCGCGCCGTCGATACCTCGCACCGGTCCGCTCCACCGGAGGGTGCAGTCGGTCGGGGCATCGGGGCGGCGGAGCAGTCCCTGGTGGTGCCGCCGGTCGAAGCGGGACTCCCAGCGGTGGTCGGCATCGGTGCTCGCCTCGCGATCACCTGTGCTCCAGGCGGGTCGGGGTGTCACGCGGCCACCACCTCGGTCGGGTCGAGTTCCCCGGCTCGGTACCGGCGTGCCCACTGAACGCTCTCCTCGTACGCCTTCCGGTCCGGGCCTTCGTAGTGGCGCAGCATCCGGACCTTGGCGACGGGTGTGGTGGCGTGGATGACCAGCGCCTCGCGCTTCTCCTCGTCCAAGGTGCGGATCTCGTCCGGGGTGACGGTCTTACGGTCCTGGAGGGTGGTCTGCATCGTGGTGCCGTGGCTGCCGCTCTGGTAGGTGGTCAGGGACTCGCGGTAGATGCCGGCCAGCTTCGAGAATTCTTCGAGTTCGGCACCGCCCAGTCCGCCGAGGGCGATCTTGATGGTGGAGCTGCCCCAGAGCATCTCGGCGCCGTCGTGTCCCCAGATGGTGCGGGCCTGGGCCATGTTCTGGAGGACGGCCAGGACGTAGATGCCCGAGCCGCCCGCGAAGGACATCAGGTCGGGGAGGTTAGGCAGCGGGGTGACGTTGGCGACCTCGTCCAGCAGAGCACCCAGCGGGGGGTCGAGCCGGCCGCCCGGCGAGCGGTCCGCGATTCGCTTGGCGGTGCCGAAGACCTCGGAGACAAACGCCGAGATCAGCGGCGCGAGCGCCTTGGAGTCCTCCTTGTCGACCAGCAAGTAGATGGTCCCGTTGCTCCGCAGCCACGCCTCGATGTCGATGCTGTTGCCGGTCTTTGGGACGAAGGTGCGGCGGGCCAGCGGCGAGAACAGCGGGGTCAGCGCGGTCTGGACCGTGCTGAAGAGGTTCGCACGGGTCTCTCCGGGCTGCCGGTACAGCGCGTCGAGCATCTCGGCGACGCCGGGTTCCGCCCGGCGGGACTCCGCGAGCAGCTTGATCGGCTCCTCCACATGGGGGTTGAACGCCCAGCGGAGAACGTCCTCCATGGAGTTGTCGGTGATCTCGGCGGCGTGCAGCCAGGCCGCCAGCAGGCTGGTCGCTGTGGCGCCGAAGAAACCCGCGCCGCTGGAGTCGGACGTCTCGCTCTTGCCGATCCTGACCATCAGGTCGGCCCGCTGCATCGCCTTGCCGAAGTCGGCGCATCCGCTGGCCGGCGACCACTGGACCTGGTCCGGCCACTCGACCATGCCGGTCGGCGTCATCGCCAGGGTGGGGCCGAGCTTCCGCCGGATCAGCGCGGTCGCGTCGAGCAGGTCGCCGCGGACACTGGTGACCAGCATCGGCCCCCGCCATGCCTTGATCCACGGGATGATCACCTGGGAGGTCTTGCCCTGGCGGGGGGCTGCGAGCATCAGCACCGACGACTCGATGCAGGCCCACAGCAGCATCCCCGCCATGGTTCGGCCGAGCTGCACGGCGACGTCGGCGGCCTTGATCCGGCTCCCCTTGAGGGAGGGCCGCACGATCGGTCCGCGTCGGACCACCGCCGCAGCGGACATCGTCTTCGCCAGCTGGGCCGGGGAGGCGTAGCCGCGCACGGACCGGTTGCGCCGCAGTCGGCGAAGGGCGAAGCCTCCTGCCGTGATCATCACGCAGACGACGATGGCGGTGGCGACGGCGAAGCCGACCGGACCGGGCAGGTCGGCCCTGGCCGGCTCAGGCCAGGCCAGCTTCGGGTCGTCCAGGTGCTGGGGGATCTGCTTGGCGACGGCGAATGCTTCACCGAACGGGACGGCGGGCCACGCGGCGTGGGTGATCAGGCCCGCAATCTGGCCGGTGGCCCAGGTACCGACGGTGACGGTGACGACGACGATGATCAGCGCCACGATCAGGTAGTCCGCTGGACCGTCCAACACTGGCCGCCGGGCGACGGTCGAGTTCGAGGCGGCGGCCATCACACGGCCATTCGCTCGTTGGTGTAGTAGAGCTGCCGCTCGATCGGGCTGAGGATGGTCTGGACCACATGGGAGCTGGTCCGGCCGATTTTCCAGATCGCGCGGCCGATCTGCTCACCCGACCAACTGGCGATGTGCGCGCACTCGGTGTCGGTGAGGCCGATGGCGTCCCTCGTCATGGCGAGGGGTGCGGTGTCCTGGCGCAGGCAGATCCGCACGTCACAGGACGCGATGAGGTTGCGGGCGATGCTGACCTCTTCGCTGCCTTGGGCGCCGACGGCCTCGAAGTCGGCAAGCCGGTGCGTGCTGAGGACCTGGATGGTGCCCTGCGCGCGGGAGAGCCGGAGGTCGGAGTCGAGCTTGCGGATCATCGCGGGAACGCGCATCGCGCGCCACAGCTCGTCGCGGACGACCAGGCGGACGGGGCCGCCGGGCTCGTCGATCGCGGCCTGGCCCCAACTGCTGACGCAGGCAAGGGTCATGGCCACGGTCTCGTCACCGCGGCCGTCGATCCGGGAGAGGTCGACGGTCTGGATCGGTGCGGCGAAGTCGGGACGGACGGTGGTCGGTCCGTCGAACAGACCGCTGAGGCTTCCGCGGACCATGTTGCCTAGGGCGTCGGCGGCCGGCCGGATCATCTCCCTCAGCTCGCTCACGTCGGCGTCACGGACGCGGAGGTCCTCCGCCATCTCGGGTAGCGGGTCGCGCAGCAGGGCCCACACCTGCGGGATCGTCGGGTCCTGGAGGTGGCTGGCGCCGGTGGCCTGGCCGGAGGCGTGCTTGATCGCCAGGGAGAGTGCGGCTTCTTCTGTGGGCGTGAGGTTGCGGCCGAGCCGCATGACCAGCAGAGAGGACAGCAGGGTGATTCGGCGGCGGTGGACTTCGTCCAGGCGCTCGCGCAGCTCCTCCGGGTCGGCCGGCAGGTTCGCGCCCAACGGCCCGGCGTCCAGCGGGTTCAACCTGTTACGCAAGCCGGGGCCAAGCTCGACGGGCTCGACACCGAACGCCCTGGCCAGTGGCGCGTACTCGTTCTTGATGTCGCCGAGCACGAATGTGCGTACACCGTAGGCGGCGAGCCTGGTGGCGAGGACCTTGACCGTCGCCGACTTGCCGGTGCCGGGCACGCCGGTCACCAGCAGGTTCGGGTTGGTGATCAGTCCGCGGTGCAGCCACTCGATCGGATGGCAGGAGAAAGCGCCTCCGGCCAAGCAGTCGACGCCGATGTAGGCCCCGGCGGGGGGCATGGAGGCCCCGTACAGCCAGGGGTAGAGACCCTGGACCTGGCCGGTGCTGCCTCGGAAGACGGGGATTTCCGGCATCCGGGGGGACCGGCCGGCGAAGGGCCGGGCGTAGCCGCGCCGGGGCGCGACCGGCTCGCGGCGCTGCTTGGGCGCCTTCTGTTTGGCGGGCTTCGGGGCGACCGGGGTCGGCCGGCCGAGCACGTCGGTCAGGTCGAGGACGGGGAGGTCGGTCGAACGTTGGCGGAACATCAGGCCACCCGCTTCCGGGGCAGGCCCATGCCGACGGGCAGGGCGCCGAGGGCGAATCCGATGTCCTGGGCCATCCACATCCGCTGGACTTCGATCCGGCCCTGGTTGGCATCGGCCTCCAGCGCGGCGCAGGCGTCTTCGAGGTCAGCCGGATTGGTGACGGTGACGGTGCAGTAGGCGGTGTAGCGGACAAGGCCGTGGCCGGCCGCGCGCTCCTGGTCCTGGGCTTCGGCGTGCCGCAGTGCCTGCTTCTCGTGCTCCGGGATGATCTGGCCGGTCTTGTGCCGCATGCTGACGGCAACCTCGCGGGCAGTGCGTTCCTGCATGACCTCGCGTTCGGCGGCGCGCGGTCCGCGGGGTTCGATGTGGAGGTTGAACGCCCTGCGGTACTTGCCTTCGCCCAGCAGCGGGGAGAGCGCTGTGGAGTAGATCTTGTTCTTGGGCCAGTTCCGGACGGCGTAGGTGACGGAGAGCGCGCCGTCGTGCTCGTACCGGCCGCGCCAACTCTCGGCGGCGGAGGGGCCCGCCGCGACCGGGTCGACGCCCGGTTCAAAGGGCACGTCCTGGCCTCGGAAGGCGGCGGCCGTGGCGGCGGCCCGGCGTTCGGCGAGCATTCGGCTGGAGTGCGGGTCGAACGCGGTCCGCAGGACCTCGGCGAGTTCGCGCGGGTTCAGCCAGCTCTCCACCTGGAGGTCCGCGGAGGCGATACCGGAGGTGAGGGCCCGCAGGTGGCGGATCAGGACGGTGGCAGCTCCGGCGGTGCCGCCACCGGCCGCCTTGATGGGGCCGGCCGCCCGGGCGGCGTCCATGGTGATCGCCAGGTACGCCTCGCGCTGGCTGGTCGCCAGGGTGGCGGTGGAGAGCAGTGACTTGGTGATGTCCACCGCGACGCCGGGGGCCTCGTCGGAGACGTGGTCGGCGTGCCAGCGCTGGAGCGCGGCGCCGGACTCGGGGACCAGGCGCTGGAGCGCCTGGATGCGGATGATCGGATTTCCTTCCGTGCACTGCGAGTTGAGCAGCTCGCCCCAGCTGGCCACACGCTGGTCGCGCCGCTGGGAGTCGACCAGTCCGATGCCGGGGAAGCGCACCCGGGCGACGGCGGTGAAGGTCCGGTCGAGCTGGTGGTGGATCACCGCGATCGGGTCGCCGCTGCCGCCGTCCGCTTCGAGGATCGACAGCGGCGCGAGGATGCCCGGCAGGTCCATCTTCGGCTCGTCCGTGGTGGCCTTGCGCGGCGAGAAGGCACCGGCGAGGAAACGATTCTGCCCACGGAACTTGAGGATTTCGAAGGACACGAAGGACACCGCCCATTCGTCAACGGTGCGGCCGGCGATCCGGACGAACGCAAGTAGGAAGA
The DNA here is from genome assembly GCF_044764985.1 of Kitasatospora sp. NPDC093550. Classification (NCBI taxonomy): domain Bacteria; kingdom Bacillati; phylum Actinomycetota; class Actinomycetes; order Kitasatosporales; family Streptomycetaceae; genus Kitasatospora; species Kitasatospora sp. NPDC093550. The sequence goes on along the minus strand of NZ_JBIWJF010000036.1, from coordinate 14,124 downwards.
GGACAAAGGCAACGGGCCACGTCACGAGGCCCGCCCGGACGTACGAGATTGCGAACGGCCAGATCGTCGCCAGGACCGCGCCTCCGAGCATGGCCGCCCGCTGGACGCTCAGGCCGAAGAGGAAGGCGACCTTCTCCTGCTGCCAGCCGAAGTAGGTGCGGTTGGGAGCGGTTTGAGTGCTCACGTCTGGTCGCCTCCTTCGGGCTGGTCAGCGGGGGTGGAAGTCGCAGGCGGCGCGGCCTGGGGCGGGTCGGCGGGACGCTCGGTGGGAGCGACCTCGGGACTCACCGAGCCGGGATTGGCGGCTGGCGGCCGGGCCGGCGTGCGGTCCGCCTGCCCCGGGGTCGCCGTAGTCTGCACGGCGGGAGCTGGCCGACTGGTGTTCAAGGGAGCCGCCGCGGCGGCGGTCGGCGACCCTGCGGCGGCCGGGGCCTGCGCCTCGGCGGGGGGAGCCGCCGACGTGCCGGGAGCGGTGGCCGTCGGTCCCGGGCTGCCGGGATGCGATGCCCCGAGGGGGGAGGCCGAACCGCTGCCACCCTGCGGCACGGGCCCGGGCAGCGGCGCGGCACTGGCTGCCGCTGAGCCAGCAGGCGGCCCAGCGGGAACCGGGGGCATCTCGATCGTCGGGGGGTCGGAGCGCGGTGCGCTGGCGACCGGCAAGTCCGGGGTCGAGTCCTGGAGTGCCTGCTGGTGGTCGGCCTGCTGGGCGGCCGGCTCGGCGGGTTCGGGCTGTTGCTCCTGCTGCCCGGACCAGTCCGGCTTCGGCTGGTCCGGCAGGTATCCGCTGGTGGGAAGCTGACCCCCCGCGTGACGGTTGACGTAGCCCGCTGGCTGAGCTGCGTAGGGGTTCGCTCCTTGCGCTCCCGCGTGGCCAGCCATCTTCTCCATCCCCTGGGCGAGGCTGTTGACGGCCTGCTGAGCGAGTCGCACACCGGCCGCGGCGGCCATGCCGATCGGGCCCGCAGCGGCACCGGCGCCACCCGCAGCAGCCCCCGCTCCCCCGGCACCACCTGTAGCGGCGCCTCCGGCAGCACCTCCGCCCTTGCTGGCGAAGTTCGTCATCGTCCGGGTAGCGCTGTCCTGCCCGAAGGTGTCCGGGGAGGCGCCGGTCGGCGGGCCGCCGGCTGTGCTGAGACGGCCTCCGGCGAAGCCGAGCAGCGCGGCGAGTCCTGCGCCGCCCCCGACCTGGACTGAGGCGAAGGTGAAGAAGCGGGCGACGGCCGGCCAGGCGAGCGCAGCCAGCAGCAGGACGAGCATCCCGGACAGCGTGCTGTTCAAGTCCTGGCTGTCACCTGCAAGGTTGAACCCCAGGGCGAAGACGAGCGCGATGATCGGCTTCAAGATGATCAGCTGGATCGTCATCGAGACGAGCTTCGACCACCACGTCTTGGTGGAGTCCGAGACCTGGCCAGCCGCGCTGATCGGCGAGGTCGCGATGAGCGCCGCGATGGCCGCGCCCCGCAGCAGCATCTCGAACCAGAGCACCAAGGTCAGCAGGATGCCGATGATCGCCAGGATCAGCAGCAGGGAGACCGAGTTGCCGGGGTTCCACGCCACGAGCTTGGCGATCTTGTCGCTGAACGCCTGCTGACCGCCGAGCGTGCTGTCCACGATGTACTTGGTCAGCTCGTCGCTGGCCACCAACGTGGTGGACGCGACGATCAGGGTGAGCATGAAGGCGAGCACCGCCTTGCCGAGGCCCACCGCCGCGGTCGCAAGGGGCCGGCCGTCGTGGGTGACGGCGGTACGGACCACCTGTCCGATGACCAGCAAGCAGGCCACCAGAGCAGCCACGCCCAGGGATATGGCGTAGACGCTACGCACTCCGTTGGACGCGAGGTCGGGGCCGGGCATCTTCACGAAGGCGCCGGAGAAGGTCTTCAACAACTCGACCATCGCGTCGGCGAAGGACTTGCAGATCGACTCCCACGCGGAGGTCGCCATCTTGCCGACGGCGTCGCCCGCCAGGCCGCCGAGGACGGTGTCGGTGACGCAGCCGACAGGGTCGGTCAGGCCGCAGGGCATGCCGGCCTCCTGGTGCTCGTGGTGCTGGCCATGATGGTTATCGCTTCAATTCGTTCCAGCCCTTGGCCGACGCCTGGGCGCTGCCCGGCTCGGCGACAAGGCTGGTGTAGTCGGTGGTGGACGTCCCGGAGGGTGCGGGAATGCGCCAGTCGCCGCCGGACCAGACGAGGTCGAGCGGGTAGACACCCATGCGGGTCTGCATTCCGGTGCCCGGCACGCTGGTCGTGTAGGTCGACAGGAGCAGCACCTGGATGCTGTCGGCGCCGACGGAGCGGACCTGGTACTCGACCGGGTTCAACGTGACGGACGTGCCGGGGTCGAGCTGACCGCTCGCCGGTAGCCGGAGCGCCTTCCGCGTGGCGGCCGGGCCCTTGGCAAGGGTGTCCGGCGCGTCGGACCAGTCGGCGTCGGCGACAACCCGGGCGACTGCTGCGGCCCGGTCCGGTTCCAGGGTGGAGCCGAGTTGACGCCAGTACTCGACCGCCGCCGACACCGCGCCTACGCTGGAGTGTGGGTAGCCCACCGCGACGCCGTTGACCAGGCGTGCTCCGCGAATGAGCTGGAGCGGCCCGGCAAGGGCGGGTGAAGTGGACTCGGCGTTGGGGTCGATGCCGGTGACCGAACCCGGAGCCGGGATCGCGGCTGGCGGCGAGTAGGTCTTGGGCCCACGCGGCCCGTTGTCCGACTCGATCGCGACTCCTACGCCGATGGCGGCCAGGAAGACGAAGATGCCGAGGAGCAGGAGCGGAAGAATCCGCCGACGCGGACGGCGGTCGAGGAACTGGTTCATGGCGTTCCTGGTCCTAGGCCGCGGCGCCGAAGACCGTGTTGACCACCGGGATGGCGCACGCGGTCACGATCACGCCGCCCAAGCTCCACACGAGGGAGCGCTTGCCCTTCTCCGCCGAGTCGGGCCGGTTGCTCAGGTGGCCGATTCCCATGAGGCCACCGGACACGACGGCCGCGACGGCACAGGCTATGAGCGCCCCCCACTTGGCGTACGACAGAAGCAAGTTCGCGCCTTTGGAGCCGTTGGTCGGATCGGCCGGCGCGGGGTTCTGGATGTCGGCGAGGAACTGGACGACATGCGCAGTAGTGGACATGGAGGCTCCCAGAATTACGGACGCGCCAGCCGCCTCAACGGCCTGCTGGCTACGAGGAGCCACCCCGACTCGATTGGCGGGGAGGCAGGAAGCCCTGGCTTCGGATTCAGCACGTCAAGTCGGTGCGATTCACTCTGGCTAATGGGCTGTGGCCAAACGATAGGCAGGAGTGAAGTAGTTCCGTCAACCAAAGTGAATGTGAGGAGGCTCACCCCAACACTCTCTGTTTTCTCTGGCTAATGGGCGTCACTGTGCGCAACGATGAGGCCCGGTCAGCCGAGAGGAGTGCTACGCGCGTCATGTCTGTCGAGATCCCCGCCGAGGGCGGTGTGGTCGCCGAGCGACTCACCCACCTGTTCAGCACCGTCCACCCCGCCGGCCGGAAGCCCTACAGCACCACCGAGGTCGCAAAGGCGATCAACGAGAAGGCCGGGGAGCAGATCCTCAGCCCCACCTACCTGTGGCAGCTGAAGACCGGCAAGCGGACGGACCCAACCCACAGCCGCCTCAAGGCACTTGCCGACTTCTTCGGCGTCCCGGTGGCCTACTTCTACGAGGACGACACGGCCCGGCGGACCGACGAGCAACTGGAACTCGCCGCCGCCCTGACGAACCCCCTCGTTCGGCAGTTGGCGCTCACCGCAAACGGGCTCTCCGACAACAGCCTGCACGCCATCTTGACCATGATCCAATCCGCCCGTCGGATCGAGGGACTGAACCCCGCCGACGACGATGGCGAGTGACGCACGCCACCATCACCGGATCATCACAACTTCATACACCCGCCACACTCTCGGCAATCGTTCGCATACGCTTCTGCGAGTCGGGGGCGGGTGACCGGATGACTACGTCACCTCACAGCAAGTGCCTCCCGACCAGGGAGGCATTTCCATGAGCGCGATCCGCTGCGAGGCCCGACAGGGAGGGCCACACCCGACGTCGGCGCAGGTCGTCCTTCACGTCGTCGCCAGTCGTCGCGAAGCCGCCTCGGTGCGGCCGGCTTCGATCACCGACAGGTCGACCAGCCGCAATCCCCACCCCTCGGCCACCATGCCGACCGCGCTCATCCCGGCCGCACTGGCCGCCGCCTTCCCCGACCTCGCCCCCGCAGCCCTCCAGCACATCCTCGGCGGCTGATCGACCTCGGCAGACCGCGCCGCGCTATCGGCGCGTCGCCACCGCGACGCCCAGGCTTTTCACATCAGCTAAGAAGTGTCGATCGTCACGTTTACTTTGGTTGACCATTGGCGGACGCATCAGCCTATGGTTTGACACCAATCCATTAGCTGATGTGAAAAGTCCGCGCGCGAAGCGCGCCGGCTCCGAGGTGGCTCGTGAAGAAGGCAGCCCAGATAGCCATCGTGTCGGTCCTCGCGCCATGCGGTGTGGTGCTCGGCGTGACACTGACCGGCGGGACCGCGTCGGCGACGACCCCTGCCATAGTTGCGGGGAGCGGCATCGGAGGAATCGGCTGCTTCAAGCCGGTGGCGCCCGGCGAAGCGGTCGCCGACGGCCAGCAGCTGACCACCGAGCAGATAAACAACGCCCAGATCATCTACCAGGTGTCGGTCCAGCTCCAGCTCCCCGCCCATGCCGCGGTCGTGGCCATCGCAACGGCGATGCAGGAGAGCACCTTGACCAATCTGGCCTGGGGCGACCGCGACAGTTTGGGCTTGTTCCAGCAGCGGCCGAGCCAAGGCTGGGGCACCCCCGCGCAGATCATGGACCCCGTCTACTCCTCCAAGGCGTTCTACGCCCAGTTGGTGAAGGTCCCCTTGTGGGAGGCACTGCCGGTCACCGTCGCTGCCCAGAAGGTTCAGCAGAGCGCCTATCCCGATGCCTACGCGAAGTGGGAGGGCCTGGCGCAGCAGCTGGTCGCAACGTTCGGAGGCTCGGCCACCAACTGCTCGCTCGGCAACGGCGCGGGCTCCGGTGAGGCGATCACCGAGGCGGTCAACCTGCCTGCGGGCTTCTCCCTCCCGGCCGGCACTCCGGTCCAGGTGGTCACTGCGATCACCTTCGGCATCTCGAAGCTCGGCATGCCGTACCAGTGGGGAGGGACGGGGAATCCGAGCTACGACTGCTCCGGCCTGCTGATGCGCGCCTACGAGGCCGCCGGGATCAACATCAGCAGGACCACCTTCGAGCAGGTCTACAACGGAACCCCGATCTACAGCGCCAACCAGCTCAAGCCAGGAGACCTGATCTTCCTCGCCGGGTCCGACGGAACCCCTTCGTCGCCCGGCCACGTCGGCATGTACCTGGGCTCGAACCTGGTCCTAGACGCGCCGCGCACCGGGAAGAACATCCAGATCACCACTTTCACCGGCGGATACTGGGACGCGGAAGCCGTGGCGTTCCGCCGCATCGTCCCGTCGTAGTCTCCGGTCAGACCTGCCGATAGAAGGGCACCCATGACCCAGGACGCCGGCAAGCGGACGAACGCGCACGGCATCTCGACCGCCCAGGGACACATCTTGATCGTTGCGGATCTCCGTGTGGGCGAAAGGCCACGCTCGATCAGCCTCAAGCCCACGATCGAGCTCCGACGGACAGACCAGTCGGACGAATCCGCTGACGAGCGGCCCGGACACGTGCCCGCTTCCGGTTGAGTCGTCGGACCGTCCGTGTGGCATCTCGACGGATGACAGCTGTGAAGCGCAGAGGTCTGCTGTCCTTCCTGCTGGTTACCCTTGCCGCCTCAGCCCGCTGAACCAATCCCGCTACCTCGGAAGGGGACCTCATGGAACAACCTCCCGTGCTCGTCATTCGCGATGAGATGTGGGAGCTGATGGCGCAGGCTGACGATCCCCTGCTGGTGGTGGAGGCCGAGGCGGCCCACCACGGCCTGACCTTGAAGCAGTTGCTGGACGCCCTCGCCCGTCAGAGCCGCATCGACGTCAGCTCGCGCCCTACCCGCCCCTCGTTCGTGCCGCACCGGCTGGGCGACTTCGACTAGCCAGTGCCGGTGCGGCCCGGTCTGCCGGGAGTACCAGGCTCACCGCCACCACCTCCGAACCGAGAGAACAACGACGCATGCAGAACACTCATCAGTCCGACAAGGCGCGTCTAGCCCTGGGCCTCGCCGCGGCTGCCGGAATGTTGGCCCTGCTCGCAGCCGTCACCGGCTCGCACTGGCTGGTGGTCGTGGCTGTTGGCACTGTGCTGAGTGCAGTGGTGGCCGCCTTTCAGGCCGATCGCCGCAACGTGTGGGTCGCCTGGGCTGGCGGGGCCGCCGTTGCCGCCCTGCTCGCCTGGATCGTTCCGGACCTCAGGCCGCTCCTGCTGCTTGTGAGTGCCGTTGAAGCTGTTGGAGCAGCAGTGATCGCGTTGGTAAGGCGCCGCCCCACCCACTGAATCAGCGGCACCAGCGGTTAGCTCGACCACTTCGACCACCCTTCGGCCACTAGACCACCCAAACTACAGAAGGCGGGGGCCCACACCGTTCGGTGTGGGCCCCCGCCTTCTGCCTTAGCTACTCTCGGGCGAGGGTTCCTCGGTCTCTGGAGGTCCACTGCTCGGTGGCTGCCTCCCGTCCGGATGCCGGCCACTCAACGAGCACGGCGCCGGGGCGGACGTCGAGGATCAGGCCGCGCAGGTAGCCGCCGGAGCCGTCGCGGGTGGTAGAGAGCCAGTGGCGACCGACCCAACTGGAGGGCGGCTGCTCGGCGTAACGGTCGTGGGTGAAGTTCTGCATGGTGTCTCCAGCAAGAGCGGGGTTGGTGTCGGCATCCGGGTCGAGCGGCCCGCGTCCGGGCCGCACCCGATCAGGGCGGCCTCGACGGTCGCGGGAGACACGAGGCCGCGGTGCTGTACGTCGACCAGGAGGTGGAGCTGCCTGCCAACTGTCCGCGAGTCATCGGGCCTCTCCGTTCCAGCCACGGTGGTCGCGGATCAGGCCGGTCGAAGCCCAGAGCCGGACGTCAGCCGGCCGGTAGCGGCGAGCGCCGCCAGCGTCCTGGCTGTACCTGGGGCCGACGCCGGCCGCACCGACCTCCCGCAGATCGAAGATCGTGATCCCGAGGAAGTTCGCCGCCTCGTCAACGGACCACCACGGTCGGCGCTGGCTTGCCTGCATCTGTCGCTTCATCGCGCGTCCTCCGCATCGGAGGAGCGAGCCTTGAGCCAAGTGCGCACGTCAACTGGGTCGTAGCGCCTGTGCCGGCCCACCTTGTAGCTGCGCGGTCCGGTGCCTCGCCAGTTCATCTGATACACCGTCTGCTTCGGAACTTTCAGGAAGTCCGCGAGCTCCTGCAAGGTCCACATCGTGTCCGTGCTGTCGATGCCCATGAGCACTCACATCCATCTCGTTCGTCGTTTCGACAACTTGAGCTGTCGTTCGAACAACCGAGATGAGCATCTGCCAGGGCACACGAACTTGTCAATGCGACTTCTAAATTTGTCGTATCGACAAGCGATGCAAGCGGAGCATAGCTCGGAAGCCGATCCGCGCGTCGAGAGTGTCGAAACGACACTCAAAGAGGTCGATTGCGCGATCGAGAAGCGATGGGTAGAGTTGCCGATACGACGAGCAAGGAGGCCAGATGTCCAGCGGCTCACCACCGACCCTGTCGGTGAGCGACGCGGCAGCACTCCGACTGAAGCAGGCCCGGAACAGGCGCGGGTGGACCGTCAAGGATCTGGCAGCCCGGTGCGCCGAAGCAGGGGCGGAGAAGCTGACCGCCGCCGCATTGGCGAACATCGAGACCGGACGTCGAGACGACAACGGGGTTCGGCGGCGCGAGCTGTCGGTGGACGAGGTCGTACTTCTGGCCGCCGTGCTGGACGTGGCCCCCATCCATCTCCTGGGGTTGCCCGACAATGCCGAGCCGGGGACTCAACTACAGCTGACTCCCCAACTGGCGCTCAGCGACGGCAGCTTGATCCTGGCCTGGTTCTGCGGACAACAGGCGCTTCCCGGAAGCGACGCCCGCCAGTTCTACTCTGCGGCTCTCCAGCGGCTGCCGGCCGCTGACAGCCAGCAGTCCGTCGCCGACCTCACAAGGTCGGTGCTCGAAGAACGGGCGGCCGTGCTGACCGAGGCGTTCAACTCCAACATGGCAGCGACCATGGAGAAGCTGACCGCCGCCGTCGAGGCCGGCGCCTCACCCGAGGAACTCGCCGCCCTGCTCCGGCCGGGCGACTCCAGCACCGCATAGCTCCACGCCCCACCCCCGCGTCCGGCGGCGCCGCGACGCGAGTTCAGCGAACCCGAATGCGGCCGACCGGCCCGCACCCGCACGGGCAGAGAAGAGGGAGACGCATGTCATATACACATCAAACAAGGAAGCGAACCGATGATCCACGCACGAATCGAGGACCGCGCTAACCACGCGGACTACCAGCTGGCCGTCGCCCGTGCCCGCGCGGCCCGCCGCACCCCACCCTCCCGCTACCGCGTCCGCTGGCGTGACGAAGCGGGAGTCCTCCGCAGCGTCAGCCTGCCGAGCTGGCCGCTCGCGAGGGCTGCGCAGGCCAACATCGTGCATGAACGGCCGCCGCTGACCCTCGACCGCCTGGTGGACCAGTGGGCAGCGACCCCTCTAGACCGCGGCCGGCCCGGTCAACCGCAGTTCCCGAGTCGCCGAACGCTCGACTTGCACGTACTCCCGAGCCTCGGAGCCCGGCGCGCCGCCACGATCACCCGGGCGGACATCGAGCAGCTGAGGCACAGGCTCTACGCCGAGGGGCACTTGGGCGTCAGCACGATCAACCGAGTCCTCGCGACGCTGAAGCGAGTCTTCGAGTTTGGTGTCCACGAAGGTCTCTTGCCCTACCACCCCGCGCTCGGCATCCGCCCGATTCCTGGGCAAGCGTCACGCCCCTCCCAATCGCTTTAACGTCTGCCGCGACACCTCAGCTTGACAAATTTTCCTCGGCGGCAGGCACCACGGAATATTAGGCAACCCGATCCAGGCTCACGGGCCAAGAAACTCAACGGGCAGAAAGAAGGAGTTATGGGAATGAACCAAATCGCAATGAAGCACGGTGGATACAAGTGTCTGAACCTTACGACCGCTGGCACAAGTCGCGCCCGACCCCCGGGGAAAAGAAGTGCACCGCCCACAAGAAGGTGCCGTCGAGCAGCCACGGATTGGGGAAGCGCTGGCTCGCTCGATGGCGGGACCACGACGGGCAGCAGCTAAGCGAAAGCTTCGAAAAGTATGAGGACGCCAAGAGGCACTTGGCGAAGATTGAAACGAGCGTTACCGAGGGCACCTACATCGCCAAAGACAAGGGCGATACCCTCATAAAGAAGCTGGCGGAGCAATGGCTCGCCGACCTCATCTTCAAGAACCCCCGCACTGAGCCGCAGTACCACGCTCGCGTGAAGCGCTACATCATCGAGCCCCTGGGACACATCAAGATCAAGGACTTGATCCCCTCACGGATCGTCTCCTGGATCAAGGGCATGCTCCGCACCATCGGCGAGACGTACGCCGGCCTGATTTTCAGCCACTTCAACTCCATCGTCATGATGGCAGTTGACGATGGACTGATCCTCAAGAATCCGTGTGCCTCCCGCTCGGTTCAGCGAGTTAAGCCGCGCCGCCAACGCAAGACATCCAAGGAACTCCCTGTCAGCTGGGAGGATTCCGAAGGAATCAAGCAGAACATGCCAGACCGATACAAGGCGACTGTCGACTGCGGTCGCGCCATCGGAATGCGTCAGGGCGAGATATTCGCATTCAGCCCTGATGACATCAACTGGCTCCAGAAGGACAAGGTGGTGCACATCCGCCGCCAGATTGCACACGACCGCGGCGTGATGGTGTTCGCTCCTCCAAAGGGCGGAAGCAAGGATGATCCGAAGGATAGGTACGTCCCGATAGGCGAGGACCTGGCTTTCATTCTGGCCGAACACATCCGACAGTTTCCCCCAGTGGAAATCACACTTCCCTGGATCGAAAAGGACGGCCCTCCCGTCACGGTCAAGCTGTTCTTCACGTCGCGCGAACGAAAGCCGATCAACAAGAACTACTTTAACTGGCTCTGGAAGGCAGCCCTTGAGGAGATTGGGCTCATCCAGGCACTGAACGACAAGCCGGTGGGCCGTGGCCGGCTGTGGGAGAAGTGCCGAGACAAGATGATGCACTCCCTCCGGCACCTGTTCGCTTCTGAGGCGCTGAACGAAGGGGTCGACATCTATACGCTCGCCGATCTTCTCGGCCACGAAGACCCGGCCTTCACCCTTCGCCGGTACGTGCACCGCGTGGCCCAGTCGTTCGAGAAGGCCCGGAAGGCGCTCGGCCGGCGCTACCGACTGGCCGCCTGAGCGAGGACGGACACCCGCTCTCGTGCCGTCCCGTCGGTTGCACCTCGTAGCAGCCGGCAGGGGCGGTGCGGACGACCTGCTCGGCACCGCTCAGCGCTTCTCGGTGCATCTCATCGTCAAGGGCCTCGCGTGTGCACTGGTTGTGAAATGATCTTGCCAGAAGGGGGTGTTTCCGCAGGTCAGAGGCATGTTCGATCAGTACTACGACTGCTAGGCGTGCCTCTGACCTGCGGAAACGCGAATCGGCCTCTCGTGGTTTCCGCAGGTCAGCAACGCTCTGACCTGCGGAAACGCGAGACCGCCAACTCGCGTCGATTGTTCTGACGCTCGCGATGTGAAATGAGAGTGCACTGGGTTCGATCTCCGCGGGAGTTCTGTGTAGTGCCCGCCGCGGGCCTCCCGCTGTTGCGGCGTACCCTCGTCAGCGACCAGGCCCCGGAGCCCGGGACATCCAGGAGGTGGCCAGAAGCCCGAAGAGTCACGCAATGGCGGCGATGCCCGCCCGTGCGGGTCACCGCAGACAGTGCCGCACCAGCGAGCTCATCGAATGCCCGGATCAGCGGCACGTGTATGCACTCCGGCCATGCCTCCCAGCCGAGTATGTTGCGCAGCGCGAGTCCAGCTCGTCGGCCAGGGCCAGCAGGCACTCCGGGGCCGCTCGCCCGCGTGCCAAGGTTTCCGCTGGCACTCGCCTCGCCGCACCGGGCCTGCGCGCCACCGCGCGCCTGTCGGCGCATCAACTCCAACCAGCAAACCGACCTCAGCTCACGGGCCCCAAGCGGCGTACTTGTGGGCCATCACGTGGCACCAGTTGACGGATCGTCAGAAACGTTAACCAATGGCAGGATACGTACCCCACCGAGAGGAGGATGGGTACGTCCCGCCTTGCCGCTTCTGACATCGCCTCCTCTCCCCACTCCCACCAGTCCACAGGATTGGTGGCGTGCTGCTGGAGATAGGGCGACTGGGCACGGACCAGTCGATTCACCGTGAGGAAAGCATCCCAGCTCAGCGGCTCGCAGCGGAGACCATCTCGTGAACACGCCGAGCGCACCGGGACGGGATCTTGGCATTGCCCCCGGTGAGGTGCGCGCCGTGGTTGACCCGGCGCCATCCAGTCCCGGGCCAACCACGGCGGTCGATTCAGAGCACAGCAGCGGCGCGCTCCTGCTCGCTGTGCGCCAGGTGGGCGAGGAACTTCTCCGCGTCCAGGGCAGCTGAGCAGCCGGTGCCGGCGGCGGTGATCGCCTGGCGGTAGGTGTGGTCGACCACGTCGCCGGCGCCGAAGACGCCGGGGATGTTGGTGCGAGTGGAGGGGGCATCGACCTTGAGATAGCCCTCGGCGTCCAGGTCGAGCTGGCCCTTGAAGAGCTCGGTGCGCGGGTCGTGGCCGATCGCGATGAACAGGCCGGTGACGGGCAGCTCGCGCAGCTCGCCGGTGGTGGTGTCGCGCACGGTGACGCCGCTGAGCTTCGGGTCGCCGTGGATGGCCTCGACGGCGCTGTCCCAGGCGAAGCTGATCTTCGGGTCGGCGAAGGCGCGCTCCTGCATGGCCTTGGAGGCGCGCAGCTCGCCGCGGCGGTGGATCACGGTGACGGACTTGGCGAAGCGGGAGAGGAAGGTCGCCTCCTCCAGCGCGGTGTCGCCGCCGCCGACCACCGCGATGGCTTGGTCGCGGAAGAAGAAGCCGTCACAGGTCGCGCACCAGGAGACGCCGCGGCCGGACAGCGCGTCCTCGCGGGGCAGGCCGAGCTTGCGGTGCTGCGAGCCGGTGGTGACGATCACCGCGCGGGCCCGGTGCACGGTGCCCTCGGAGTCGGTGACGGTCTTGATCTCGCCGGTGAGGTCGACTGCGACGATGTCGTCCGGGATGAGCTCGGCGCCGAAGCGCTCGGCCTGGGCCCGCATGTTGTCCATCAGCTCGGGGCCCATGATGCCGTCCCGGAAGCCGGGGAAGTTCTCGACCTCGGTGGTGTTCATCAGCGCACCGCCTGCCGTCACTGCTCCCTCGAAGACCAGCGGCTTGAGGGAGGCTCGGGCGGTGTAGAGCGCGGCGGTGTACCCGGACGGGCCGGAACCGATGATGATCACGTTACGGACGTCGGCGCCCGCCTGGTTGCTGTCGGCCATGAGGTGTCAGCTCTCCTGTCCGGCAGCGGCCTTGGCGTCGATCTCGGCGATCAGGCCCTCGATGAGGCCCTTGATCTCGTCGCGGATCGGGCGGACGGCCTCGACGCCCTGGCCGGCCGGGTCGTCCAGCTTCCAGTCGAGGTACTTCTTACCGGGGAAGTACGGGCAGGCGTCGCCGCAGCCCATCGTGATCACGTAGTCAGACGCCTGGACCGCCTCGGTGGTGAGCACCTTCGGCTTCTGGTCGGAGATGTCGATGCCCAGCTCGGCCATCGCGGCGACGGCGGAGGGGTTGATCTGGTCACCGGGGATGGAGCCGGCGGAGCGGACCTCGACCCGGTCACCGGCAAGGTGGCGCAGGAAGCCAGCGGCCATCTGCGAGCGGCCGGCGTTGTGGATGCAGACGAACAGCACGGAGGCGGTCGGCGCGGTGGTCATGGTGGGCGGTTCCTTCGGATTGGTGCGGATGGCCGCGCCCGGGTGTGGGCCGGACGCGGGAGGGATCTACTTCGCCTGGGTGGGGGCGAGGTCGGCGAGGAGGGCCTGGACGCGGGAGCCGATCTGGTCGCGGATCGCGCGCACGCGCTCGATCGGGGCGCCGTCAGGGTCGGGGACGGCCCAGTCCATGTAGCGGCGGCCTGCGGGCAGGGGGCAGGCGTCGCCGCAGCCCATGGTGACCACCACGTCGGCGGCGGCCACGACCTCCTCGGTCAGCGGTTTGGGGAACACGCCCTCCGGCAGCGGCACTCCGGCCTCCGCCAGGACCTCCGCGATGTGAGTGTCCAGGGCGGCGGCCGGGCGGGTGCCGGCCGAGGAGACCTGGACGGTGCCCTTGGCGAGGTGGGTGAGGATCGCGGCGGCGAGCTGGGAGCGGCCCGCGTTGCCGGTGCAGACGAACAGCACCCGGAGTACGGCGTCGGCGGCCGGGCGGGTCGTGTGGGCGAGGGCGTCCAGGCGCTCGGCGGTGAGGCGTTCGGCCAGCACGATCAGGTGGGTGCGGACGGTGGCCTCGGCGGCGAGGAGACGGTAGGAGTCGGCGAGCAGGTGCTGGACGGTCTCGGGGGCGAAGGTGCCGTCGTAGCGCAGGGCCAGGCGGGCGGCGCCCGCCGAGAGTCTCGGGTCCGGTGCTGAGGGCGGGGAGTTGGTCATCGTGTCTTCCAGTCCTTCGGGGCAGCGGGTCGTCGTGCCAAGGACGCGCAGGTGTCCCCGGTGGCGGCCGGGAGGAAGGGGGGCTCGCTTCGCGGGCCCGACACGGGTAACGTATCAGCCCATGGTGACATCAGTCGACAGTGACGTATTGAAGGCTCTGGCCGACCCGCTCCGGATGCAGATCGTCGCGCTCCTCGCCAAGGAGGCGCTGTGCACGACGCACCTGGTCGAGGAGACCGGCGCGAGGCAGACCAACCTGTCGAACCACCTGAAGATCCTGCGCGACGCCGGGCTCGTGGACACCGAGCCCTGCGGGCGCTTCACGTACTACAAGCTCCGCGCCGACGCCCTGGAGGCCGTGGCCGGAGAGTTCGCCGGGCTGGCCGCCACCGCCCGCGAAGCCGCCGCGGAAGGCCGCAAGCGGTCCTGCTGAACCACCCC